>PBHT01000012.1 GCA_002720285.1 Acidobacteriota bacterium
TGATGTAGTTGACGCTCGAACGCTAAGAGTTGCCCACAAGGTGCCACTCAGTGGCCGCCCGAATAACGTTGCTATCCGTAACGATGGTCAACGGGTCTACGTTGCGATTGTTTCATCGCCTGGAGCCGTCGATGTGATCGATACGAATTCGATGGAGCTAGTGAAAAGCATTCTCACAGCAGGCGGGGTCCACAACACATTCATAAGTCCCGACAGCAAACATGTTATCGCTGGCTCAATCTCAGGACGCAACCTCACTGTGATCGATGCCGAGAGTGAAATCGCGCTCTGGACCTTGTTTTTTGACGCCGGCGTCCGGCCGATGTCATTCGAAACACACCCGGACGGTTCTACTCGCCGTATCTTCGTACAACTTTCCAACTTTCATGGCTTTGCAGTAGTCAATTTCGATGAACGCCGCGAAGAGCAGGCGCGGGTCGAACTCCCTACGATTCCCGAGGAGGAACGCCATACCGAGTTTCTACAAGGCTCCCCTTCACACGGCCAAGGCGTGGCCCCTGACGGTAGAACTTTATGGCTGTGCAGTAAGGTGAACAGCCATGTCTACGCCTACTCCCTACCCGATTTAGAGTATCTCGGTGGCGTCCACGTAGGCAGTCATCCGGACTGGCTCACATTTTCACCTGACAGTAAATATGTCTACGTCGCCAACGCCGGATCGAACTCCACGTCCGTCGTCAGCGTGGAGACACTTGAAGAGGTGACGCAAATTCCTGTGGGACAGGTACCAAAAAGAGTGATTACGGCGGTGATTCCTGCGGCGACTGTCACCGCTTGGAGCACCGCCGACACTGGATCAAGTGCATCAGTTGATCGCGAAGCCCTTGACTATGAATTTTATAGAGATCAGGTAGAGCCAATCTTCATTAACAAACGCGGAGGTCTGGCCCGTTGTGTGGTCTGCCATGCGACTAGAACCCGCTTTAGGCTTCAGGCGCCGCCACCGGAAGGTGCCACCTGGAATGCTGAGCAGTCCCGTCAAAATTTTGAAACTTCACGACGGATGGTCGTGCCCGGCGACCCACTGGGCAGCCGGCTCTTGCAACTACCACTCGCGGAAGAGGCTGGCGGCAACCCGTTCCACCCGGGTGGCAAGCACTGGACCTCACAGACCGACCCCGAATGGCAGACTATCGCTAGCTGGATCCGCGGGAGCCGCAACTAGGCAGCACCTCGCACTCGGTCGAGCTACTGCTTGTTATACGAGAGGCCTGCTTCCTGGGCCTTCTCGATCGCAATAACCATCGCTGGCACGACGGTCACTCCCGGCAGCAGATTCGCTCGGAGTACCGCATCGATATCAGCCGCTGCTCCTTTGCCCCTCGCCTCGAGTTCGAACCCCCATGAGTTAAGAGCGTTGTTGCACATAATAAACTTTGTACCCATCTCCTGAAGTCTTTCAATCCCAACTAGGGGCATAGCAACCCTAAGCGCATCGAAGTTAGGAGACTGCAACCCCTTTGCGAGAAGAATCGAATCGTCCGAGGTCGGGCGATTGAACACGTTCCTCGTGTATGGCCTGCCATCCGAGTCGTCCAAGCCGGCGTACTCACCCACACTGTACCTAGACCAAATCTCGTCGTTAAACCCCATGAAAATACTCGACGCTGGACCGCCGCCGTAAAAGGTCCCCACTGTGCCCACCCTCTCATTGCCGACCCCGTAGGCCGAGGCATAGGTGTTGATGTAGTTAAAGATGTGCACCAGTGGAAAGCCCTGCTTGTAGTTCGGAAAGTCAAAAAAGCATTTGCGATCACCCGTTACGTCCCCGAGCCAATCGTCCGGAGCCGACTGGCTGGACGCCTCGATAACACGCCTATCCCATGGCAAACTGACCGCCATAGTCATTCCCATCAGGCGACCCAAAAAACTACGGCGTGGAGTGGACTCAAAAGACATCGGCAAAACCCTCCAATAAATACAGATACCAAGCAACTGTCAGCGTCTTGGCTTCCCGGAACGCTCACCAAGGGCGGAACACCATCGGCGCACCAATTATTCCATAACACCCACCACTTCCGCCCAGCTTATGAGAGAATTTTGTACTGGCTTATTGAGGTTTATCGGCGATGGTACAAAGGAGTATACCCATGCGATTGGCTGTTACTGCCCTTCTGTTCAGTCTTCTTGGCACGATGGCTGAAGCACACGTTACAGTCGTGCCACACGAATCGACCCTTGGTCGAAGTCAAGTGTACACAGTGCGAGTACCAGCCGAGGGCGGAGTGACCACGAGCCAGACGGTCCTACACATTCCGGAAGGCGTGACAGTCTCCAGAGTGAGAACCCAACCCGGCATGCAGGTCGACGTCAGGCGTGAGAACGACAGAATCGTTCAGATTACCTGGACCCTAGACGTTCATCCAGGTTCTTACGCCGAATTTCAATTTATCGCCAGAAATCCAGAAGAGGGTTCCGAAATTGTCTGGAAGGCACAGCAAGTCCATCCCGATGGCACTAGCACCGACTGGGTCAATCCCCCTGAGAACCAGAGACCAGCGTCAGTCACCAAACTTGTGGCCCCTGAGGATGCCTACAGTTACTTTATTCGCACATATCCGCTTGTCGATGACCCACTGATAGGCGACATCCGTCGAATCTTCGCCGAAACCCACGACGGTAATCCGGCCGGTGATGCAGACGTCCGGCACATACTCTGGCGATTACTTTTCGAACGAGACCTCTACCCGACCCTCGACGAGGCCACGGCTGACTGGTATGGTGCGGGATGATAGCCAGTTGCAATCGCAAGGCTGAGGCTTGACACGGTGGCCATAAGCAACCAGAGTTTGATCTTGGATAGCCGGTCGATGATGGCCAAGTTGAATACCTGAAGGAGAGACCTATGTCACTGTCACGTCGCGCATTCGTTCAGTCTCTTGGCATTGGTAGCGCGGGCGCGCTGTCTACCGCCTGGATCATAGGTGGAGGCCGTGAAGCCCTGACCTGGACCCCGGACCCATTTGAGGCAGTTCTCCAAGCCTCCACCCAGCAAGGTGTTATCAGGATTAGCTCCAACGAAAACGCCCGTGGCCCAGGAAAGGCCGCGCTTGATGCAATGCGAAAAGTGATCACTGGCGACGTTGGACGCTACGGTCGTGAAGTGGCGAACACAGAACTGCCAGCAGCAATTGCTAACCGCGTAGGCCGCGGACTCACATCGGAAAACATTCTCACCTCAACTGGCTCAGCTGGAATCCTTGAAGCTGGGGTGCGAGCCTACGTCTCAGAGAGTAAACCACTCGTAAACGCTGCCCCATCTTACGAAAACCCGACGGAGATCGCCGGCCTACTCGGCGCAGAGGTTCGCAGGGTGCCGGTAGATGCTAACCTAAAGCTCGACCTCGACGGAATGGCCGAGGCCGCTAAGGGCGCCGGACTTGTCTTCCTCTGTAATCCGAATAACCCAACCGCAACTGCGCATTCACAGTCTGCTGTGTCAGCCTTTATCCAGCGAGTTAAGTCCGACTCACCTGACACAGCGATTCTCGTGGACGAAGCCTACATAGACTACGCAACCGACACGACCGTCGGGACTGCGGCAGCTGAAACCTTAAAATATGACGATGTCTTCGTCGCTAGAACATTTTCGAAAGCTTACGGAATGGCTGGGCTCCGAATGGGCTATGCAACGGGTCGACCAACCACTCTTGCCAAGCTCTCCGCTGCTTGGGGCTTGGGCGACCTGAACATACTAACGGCGACTGGCGCGATTGCGTCGTTGAACGAACCTGACCATATGGTGGCTGAGCGCGAAGAGAATCGTCGGGTCCGGGATTTCACTATCAATGCGTTCAAGGAAATGGGTTACGAAGCATCAGACTCACAAACCAATTTCGTGTTCGTCAATGTGCGCCAACCAGCAGCCGAGTTTCGCGATGCGGCCCGTGACCAAGGGGTTCTGGTCGGACGAGACTTTCCACCACTTGAGCAGACTCATGCGCGTATCTCACTTGGCACCATGGAAGAGATGCAGCAGGCGGTGGAAGTGTTTAAGAGAATCCTCGAAACCTAGGGTTTTCAACCGCTGTTTGGGGTATCCCAGGAGTGCGCTGGTTCGACCAGCGCACTCCTTCCTTTAGCCATTAACCGAGACCTATGAATATCCACACTGCGCCGATGCACTCGCGCTCGCCGTGCCTACGTTTAGTCGGTGTCCGCCAACGCTGGTAACAGGCAATCCTGCCTCGAAGACTTACGCTTGACACAGAGACGGCCAGCACCCAAACTTTGGGCGTCAAGTAGCCGGTCGATGATGGCCGAGTTCGATTATTGAGGGAGAAACCTATGTCACTGTCACGTCGCGCATTCGTTCGGTCCCTTGGCGTTGGTAGCGCGGGTGCGCTGTCTACGCCCTGGATTCTCGGTCGAAGTGGTGAAGCCTTGAATTGGACACCGGATCCATTCGAAGCAGTCCTGCAAGCCTCCACTCAGCAGGAGGTGATCAAAATTAGCGGTAACGAAAACGCTCGCGGTCCGGGCGAGGCGGCCGTCGACGCAATGGTGAAGCTGATTAGAGACAACGTCGGGCGTTACCACTTTAATCTGGCACGTGAAGAACTCCCGGAAGCCATCGCTAGAAATCTTGGCTACGGACTCACGGCGGAGAATGTTCTGATCTCAACCGGTTCGGGCGCGATTCTGACTGCAGGGGTGCGCGCCTACGTTTCGGAGAGTAGGCCCCTCGTTAACGGTGCCCCCTCATTCGGAAGTCCAAACCGGACCGCGAGTCAGATCGGCGCGAGCATTCGTGAGGTTCCGGTCGATGCCAATCTAAGACTCGACCTTGACGGGATGGCCGAGGCCGCTATCGGTGCTGGACTCGTCTTTCTGTGCAATCCCAACAACCCGACGGCAACTGCGCATTCGCTAGCTGACGTAACAGCGTTCATCGAACGGGTCAAGGCGAGTTCACCTGACACAGCGATCCTCGTCGACGAGGCCTACATCGAATACGCGACCGACGCAAACGTTGAGACAGCCACCACCCAAGCCTTGGAACACGACAATGTCTTCGTCGCGAGAACCTTCTCGAAGGGTTACGGTATGGCCGGCTTACGCCTCGGCTATGCGGCCGCGCGACCGGCTACCCTCGCGAAGCTCAACGCGGCCTGGGGTTTAGGAAGCGTGAATATCTTGACTGCCTCAGCCGCGATCGCGTCGCTGAATGACCCTGATCGCATGCTCAACGAACGCGAAGAAAACCGTCGCGTGCGGAATTTCACCAGAAGAGCGTTTGAGGAGATGGGCTACGAGACCACTGACTCGCAAACCAATTTCCTGTTCGTGAATGTGCGCCAACCGGCTGCCGAGTTTCGCGATGCGGCCCTCGACCAAGGCGTCCAGGTGGGACGAGATTTCCCCCCGATGGAACAGACACATGCGCGGATCTCGCTTGGCACCATGGAAGAAATGGAGCGGGCCGTCGAGGTATTCAGAAGGATCCTCGAAACTTAGGGATGTCAATCGGCAGCTGGAGTGTTCCAGGAGTGCGCTGGTTCAGCCAGCGCACTCTTTCATCTATGTAAAGACCGCGCTGACGCCATGGACATTTCTCGACGGAAGTTTCTCAGGGTCTCGGCGGCCGGTAGTTTTGCTCTGAGTACCCTAGGATTTGACCTACGTCCCGCCTACGCGGCTGTTCGTCAACTTAAGATCAGAAACGCCAGAGAATATCGTACGGTCTGCCCTTACTGCGCGGTTGGCTGTGGAACCATCGCCTACGTGCACGGTAGTGGTGGCCTCAACACAACGCCAACCGTCATCCACGTAGAGGGAGACCCCGATAACCCGATCAACGGTGGCACGCTGTGCCCCAAGGGCGCCTCGCAAATGCAGCTCGCAATCAGTCCTCGGTTGCGGAAATCACCAATGTTTCGTGACGCACGCTCCTCAGAATGGCGCGAGATTTCGTGGGACGAAGCAATGAGCTGGTTTGCGAGAAAATTAAAGGAAACCCGCGACGCTAGTTTCGTTGAGCGTGATGAACTTGGCCGGACCGTCAACCGATGTGAAGGACTAGCTTGGGTTGGTAGTGCAACCGTAGCCAATGAGGATGCCTACCTCATTACGAAAACGATGCGTGCAATGGGCCTTGTTTATATCGACCATCAGGCCCGCATATGACATAGCCCCACGGTGGCCAGTCTGGCCGCCACGTTTGGTCGAGGTGCGATGACCAATCACTGGAAGGACATCAAGAACGCTGATGTTGTTCTAGTGATGGGAGCCAATCCTGCCGAAAATCATCCTTGCGGATTCAAATGGGCCCTCGAAGCTCGAAATACTCGAGGCGCCAAGTTAGTAACCGTTGATCCGCGTTTCACCCGAACCTCAGCCGTAGCGGATGACCATCTACAAATTCGGCCCGGGTCTGACATTGCGCTGTTGGGCGGTCTCCTCAGACATATCCTGACACACGACCTACATCATGCTGATTATGTGCGCGAGCATACCAATGCCTCCTTTATCGTCAGCGAACGCTTTTCATTCGAAGATGGACTGTTCTCGGGATTCGATGAGGCAACCAAGGAATATGACGCTACCGCGTGGGAGTACGACCGAGACCCTGATGGCTACGCCCGTCGCGATACGACCCTAGAACACCCGCGCTGTGTCTTTCAACTTCTCAAACGTCATTACGACCGATACACGCCAGAGCTTGTTGCCCAAATCACTGGCTGCTCTGAAAAAGACTTCCTGCGAATCGCCGATGTTATTTGTTCGACCGGTAGAGCTGACCGAGTTGGAACGATTATGTATGCAGTGGGC
This sequence comes from Acidobacteriota bacterium, assembly GCA_002720285.1. Lineage (GTDB taxonomy): Bacteria > Acidobacteriota > Vicinamibacteria > Vicinamibacterales > UBA823 > UBA11600. The sequence goes on from PBHT01000012.1 coordinate 6,793, forward strand.
TGGACGATGCACACGGTAGGAAGTCAAATCATTCGGACGGCAGCGATTGTCCAGCTCCTTCTTGGCAACATAGGCCGACCGGGCGGCGGGATCAACGCACTGCGCGGTCATGCCAACGTGCAAGGAGCAACTGACCACGCAATCGTCGCCGGCATTCTACCTGGCTATTTAAAGGTTCCTCAACCGGCGCAGGTATCGCTGGCGGACCACCTAAGGGATTCAACGCCTCGACCTTTGGTTCGTAACACAGCAAATTACTGGGGCAACTATCCTAAATTCCTTGTATCCCAACTCAAGGCTTGGTTTGGTGACCGTGCGCAAGCCGACAACGAGTTCGGCTACCACTATCTCGGCAAAACCGACAAGGACGCCAGCTGGTTGTCAATCTGGGATCAGGCGCACGAAGGTAAGCTCGAAGGGTTCGTTGCATTGGGATTCAATCCGCTCCTAGCCGGCCCAGACGTTTCGCGCTTACTCGAGTCGATGACAAAACTGAAATGGAAAGTCGTCATTGACCCGTTTATGCTCGATAGTGCGGAGTTCTGGAAAGCGCCCGGGATGGAGCCGTCAGAGATCGACACCGAGGTGCTGTATCTACCAACTACACATTGGATTGAACGGGACGGTTCGTTCACAAACAGTGGCCGCTGGGCGCAATGGAAAGAAAAGGCCATCGACCCGCCAATTGGCGTCCGCTCAGACACCTGGATCCTCTCGGAACTCTTCTGGCGAGTAAAAGAACTCTACACAACAGAGGGTGGAGCCTTCGACGAACCTATTCAGGCGCTAACGTGGAACTACCTGAACCCACGCGAGCCGACACTGACCGAGCTGGCTCAGGAAATCAACGGTTCGGACCTTCCTAGCGGCCGGCGCCTCTCGTCTTTCGGGGAACTGAAGGACGACGGATCGACCGCCTCAGGTAACTGGCTCTACTCTGGCAGCTACCCTGAAGAAGGCAACCAGATGGACCGCCGGGTGAACGATGACCCTACTGGTCTGGGCATGCACCATGGCTGGGCGTGGAGTTGGCCACTCAATCGTCGCGTACTTTACAACCGCGCTTCGGCCGACCGAGAAGGGGTCCCTTGGGACCGTGGGCGCTCGGGTATCGCTTGGACTGGCCGCGAGTGGATCGGCGATGTGCCAGACTACGGACCTACCACCCGGCCTGATGCGATGGGGGCGTTCATCATGACTGAAGAAGGCGTGGCCCGTCTGTTCAGTCCCCTGCTGAAAGATGGTCCGATTCCGGAACACTACGAACCGGTTGAAAGTCCAACGGTCAACATTCTCCACGAGAACGTACCAATTAATCCGGTATTACGCTGGTACAACGGGGTCCAGGAAACCTTGGCACAAGAAAGCGAACGTAAAAGCTATCCTTATCCGTGCACCATCTATCGCGTTGTCGAGCGTGAGCACTTTGTCACCAGCAACGTGCCGTACCTGGTCGAGGCGATGCCAGATTTCTTCGTAGAAGTGCCGGAGGGGTTAGCGACCGAAAAGGGAATTGAGAATGGCGGACAAGTAAGAGTCTGGTCGAAGCGTGGCGAAGTTCAGGGCACCGCTATCGTGACGAAGCGAATCCAGCCACTAACGGTAAACGGTCAGACGGTCTGGACGATCGGAGTGCCGGTACATTGGGGTTTCGTTGGGATTACCCAAGGATCCATGGCTAATGAATTGACTCCGTTTATTGGTGATGCCAATACGAGTTGTCCAGAATTCAAAGCGTTTCTGGTGAACGTTGAAGCAGTATAAGAACCTGGTGACTGTCAATGGCAGATCTAAGCTGGGCACAATGCTTCCCACAATCACGTCGAACACTTCTTNAGGTTAGNAAGTTAATANNGCTATGAGTACGTTATCGNTNAAACGTGTGTCAGCNAGNNCTTCGCCAGCACCAGGNATTCGTTCTACNCCGGAGTACGCAAAACTCGTTGACATTGGNAGCTGTATCGGCTGCAANGGNTGNGAGGTNGCATGNAAGGAGTGGAACGATNTAAAGGTNGAACCNACNGCCAACTTNGGNAGTTACCAGAGCCANAAAGACCTTTCTNCNNACACCTGGCTNTTNATGCGTTTCGANGAAGTCGAGATGAGTGGACGNTTACAGTGGCTCATTAAGAAGGACGCGTGNCTCCACTGCGAAGAGCCAGGCTGCCTTTACGCCTGNCCTGCCCCAGGNGCNATCGTCCANTATGAGAACGGNATCGTCGACATCAATCAAGANCNATGCATNGGCTGCCAGTTCTGTGTTNCCGGNTGTCCCTTNGATATCCCTCGGTTCGANAAGGAAACAAAGAAGGTCTACAAATGCAACATGTGTGTTGACCGTGTAGANGCCGGNCTNGAGCCAGCNTGCGTGAAGACCTGCCCTACCCACGCCATCTCATGGGGCAGCAAGGAGGACATGCTCTCACTCGCCGAGCANAAAGTTGAACTGCTGANGGNGCGTGGATTCGANAACCCAGTGACCTACAANCCCGCCGGTGTTGGCGGGACCCACATGATGTATGTAGTNCCCCACGGGGATCATTTGGCAGACTACCGGCTTCCATCAGACCCGACNGCNAGCCCACTGGCTCTCACCGGNTTGGGNNTTCTGAANCGAATTGGTTCCTACCTNCTGGGNTTTGGNGTTCTGTCGACGCTTGTGCACTATCTGACAATCGGTCCGCAGGACGCCGAGGACACCACCACGCATGCCAACTGAGCTCGGAGTGTTAATTCATCGCTTCAGCGCCATCCAACGCCTTATTCACTGGGCTGTGGGAATAAGCTTCACACTCCTCTTGCTCACCGGCCTTGCGTTTTCATATCCGTCTCTTTTCTGGCTCACAAATCTGTTGGGCGGNGGACCCATGGCTAGGGTGGCGCANCCNTGGGTAGGCCTTATCTTCAGCGTTTCGATGGCCGCAACTTTCCTGATGTGGNTGCGTGATATGNCCCTTNCTGCAACCGACTGGCGTTGGCTNAGAGCAATNCNCTCCTACGCCAGACATCAGACNGCGGNTATACCCCCAGCGGGTAAATACAATGGTGGGCAGAAGCTGTTTTTCTGGGCNCAGACCNTNCTCGGCNTNATNTTTCTGATCAGTGGACTCGCATTATGGTTCCCGGAGACTGTCGCTACGGTGGTTCCAAATGCATCGCTCCTACTTGCTTCGATGCGTCTCGTGCANTACGCCGCCACGCTTGCCGGGGGGCTCCTGCTTACACTGCACGTCTACCTNGGAATATTTGCATTTCCNGGCACGGCGCGAGGAATGATCGACGGAAAGGTTACCNNCGCCTGGGCAAACNTGCATCACCCGGCGTGGCAACCCAANAAACACCNGACGCACACNCCNGANAATGCCGACCNGCGTTGAANGGGGTGGCCCGTTGTGGCAAGCCCGCCGNNATCGNGCGGNCNCTCTTCAAACCGCACGCCCCCACGCTGCAGACNTACTTGACAGNTATCTCGGAGTGCTCGACTGCCAGGAACCGGTNTACAAGACCTCAAGNGACGCCCGTTGGCCCGANCTGNANAACNCCGAAAGCAACACACCNCCGAGATTGAGCTTGGAGCGACTCCCCTANGANTCACTCGCGCAACCNTTTANTGAATTCGTTCACGAGGTCCAGAAAGTCATGCCGGANGCCTTAACCCAAGCCGCCACGGCACTCNACACNGGNAACCTTACNGTGAACGCCGAAGTCTTGCAGAAGACCGCNCTGCAGCAACCTTTCAGCNNTAGNATTCANAGTNTNCAGNTCGAGGTGACGGCGCTGCAATTCTTTGGCCGTGCATTTCTCGAGCCGATNGTTGAAGCCATAGCCCACCACCAGGATAGGCCTCTNCACCAANCGGNTGNGACTGTCTGCCCCTTNTGCAACTGGCCGCCACAGTTTGCTACCCTTCANGACGAAANNGAAATCCAGGGACGNCGCTCNCTGGTTTGCGCCCTGTGCTCAGTCGCGTGGTCATTCCCACGAACGGTCTGTATCAAATGCGGAGAGGCTAACGCAGAGAATCTCCATTATCACGTAGCCGATAGCCTGCCNTANATGCGGGTCGAGGCCTGCAANTCATGTCATACNTACATCAAAGTCGCCGACCTACGCGCAGAGGGCCTTCTNGCCCCNGTCGTCGANGAGCTCGCATCAGTTGAACTTGATCTCTGGTGCAANGAGCAAGGACTCACNAAGNNNCAACCCAANCTACTTGGAATGTAGCTCGGTCGNCCACCACCNCNGACCTAGNNNGGTNAAACGGCATGGATTGTCTTGAGCACATCAAGGTAANCGTGTCTGACGCGNACGATTTGGAAGCCAGCNCGCACNACGTTCCCNACAGTATCTCGGCTAATTTCTGGACCGATGAGCCGGGCNACCGGATTCATGAGGTGCAGTAAGCAGTTAAACGGAAAATAGCCACTGCCCGTGTGTTCGAACATCCTCAGCTCNCCNCCCGGCTTGAGCACTCTCCGTAGCACNTCAAGGCCNCTCACAGGATTCGGCACGGAGCANAAGGTNCAGGAAGTGAANACCTGATCGAAGGTGCCGGGTGCAAAGTCTATGTCGTGCACATCNAGCTNNCTCAACTCTAATCGACCACGATACATNCTAGCTTTCGACGTAGCTCTGGCTAGCATCCGATCGCTGATGTCAATACCAATGATGTCTCTATNCGGGGGAAAACTAGGAATATCAAGACCAGTNCCGACGCCNACAAACAATACCTTCCCTTGCATNGCACGAAANAANTCCTGCTTCANAGGNGCCCAGCGCCGTTCAGCCCCAAAAGACTGAAAAAGGTTTAAAGANGACGAAGCGCGATCCCATTTCTTCTTCGTNNGTAAATCCATCACGATCGCTCACGCTGTAGGAGCGCATCGGCCATCCANGTAAGTGTGTAAATCACTAATCCGACCAGCGCGCCAAGGAAACCGGCNGTNACCTCTGCAAGAGGCTCCTGGGACCCAAGCATCACNATTCCCATGCCTGTAAGCATCCCAGTGATCATGGCCGGCATNTGCAACTCCATCATCCCGAAACACAATCCAAANGCGATGATGCCGATAGCCGCNACGGTCATCCCAAGCAGCATCCCGGCAACCATCGAGACAAGCATCGACCATTCCATGCTNANNAAGGCNGTCACTGCAGTGCCAGAGGCAATGCCCACNGTGANGCTACAGCTANCATCNCCAANAATAAAATACGGTCGAGTTTCCATGATTTAGANACCAAGAAGCTGCGAGCTAGCGACATCGCCTACCTCATGTTACAGTGACCGCCGGCTTGCTGCCACGAANAACGGTGTCTACTCGCTGANGCAGGATTCCGAGTAACCACAATGAATCCGAGGAGGTCGTGATGGTNCGCTTNCAGATCGCTGNTGTCGGTCGCCTNNTCCTTCCGTTTGCATTAACCCTAGTNCTGCCTTTNACTTCTAATGCTCAGCGCAATGGCCAGCCGGCAACTGACCAACTTGGCCAAGAGGANATCTGGGGNAATCCGACGTTCGTTGGCGGTGTGACCAACGGAGGTGCAGCCGGCCACAGCATTTGGTGACCNCCCCAAGGGGCGCTGGAGCGCGTCCATGGTCGGCTGTTTGTTGCAGGCAACGGTAATGGCCGAGTCGAAGTCTTTGACCTAAATAACGACGGCACACTCGCCCAACCAACCGCGACCTATATCCTCGGCAAACCGAGTGAACACGCNCGCCGNACCCACNCCGATGCNTGGAGCGAGAGTCAAACCGAATTTCCCGGNGCACTCGCTGTCGAACATACCAACCAACGCCTNTTTCTTGTGGACAATACCACNGGGCAAAGTCTGCCTGGCAGAGGCAGCCAAATCATGGTCTTTGACATTCATCCAGACCGGATTGAAACGGGNGCAGANGTNCTGTTTATCCTTGGCCAACCCNATGCCAANACAAAGACATCAGGATTAGCCGCTAACCACGTTGGTAGACGGCTCGGTGTNGCAGTGGATGAAGCTAATCAGCGCTTGTTCGTAAGCGACGGATCGAATAATCGGGTCCTCGTGTTCAACATCGCACCNGNTCGAATNGCCACCGGCATGGCNGCCTCAATCGTCATGGGNCAAGANGATTTCACATCNCGGGAACCTGGCTTGAGCAGNCGCCGCATGAGTCGACCAGGTTCACTGGCCTTCTCTCCGAANGACGANCGTCTGTTCGTCTCGGANANCGGAAATAGTCGAGTCCTNGTNTTCGACGTTGCTCCTGATCGCCTTAGGACGTTCTCAGCAGCCACAGACGTGATGGGCCAGCCGGATTTNGAGACAGCCTCCCCACGNACTGATATGCGCGGATTCGCGACTGGTGGGCTGGCATNCGACGATAANACCTCACGCCTCTTTATCGCTGAGCAAGTCTCTCGAATCGAGCACATGCGCATNACCGTTTATGACGTNAGNCCTGGGACNNCCCTACGCGAGGCCACNCCGTTGGCNGTCCTAGGNAAACCAGGGTTTCGGNNCCTANGANCCCGTTGTTTCNAGNGCNCAGTCNGTNTGGCCCAGACTCGGCTCCGCNTCAATCGATTCTGAACGGCAACTCCTCGTCGCNACCGAAGGCTATCCCGGCGGAAACCGTGCCATNATNTGGGACATCTCGCCTGACCAACTGCGCACCGGCATGCCNGCCGTGGAGGTNGTGGGCCATCTGGACGACGAGGGNCACACGGACTTTGNACGGCGCTCAGCNAACGACCGTGCCACTCCAAGAAACATCTACCCGNGGGATGTCGCNTTGGACCCGGTCGATCACCGCTTGTTCGCAATTGACCAGTACAACAANCGTGTTGTGGTCTGGCAGCTCGATCGCCAGAATCGNGTAAAGNACCGCGACGCGCGTTGGGTCCTCGGTCAACCTGACCTCTACTCCGGAGAGCTCTATCCAATTGGNCCTACGACGATCAANATTCCTCTCGCNGTCACCTACGACACNCANCATAAGCGNGTTTTTGTGAGTGACGGCTGGGGCAACCGAATCCTTGTNTTTGATGCNGNNCCNGCNNGNTTACGNAGCGGCGCNGAAGCGATTGCGGTCCTGGGACAGCCAGACTTNACTAGCATCACCCCAGCAACCACGCAGGNCGGGATNAANCTCGACACCCGCGTNGGCACCGGCATCACNCCNACACGNCCNCGTGGTACNGGCNTNACCTACGACCCTNTTCACGANCGACTGTTCGTCTCTGACGGTGGAAACCATCGNGTNNTAGGCTTCGACGTGNCTCCCAACCTACTGCGNAATGGCATGGCGGCCTCTGTTGTNCTNGGACAGCCGGACTTCACAACACGTGGCTCGAACTCAACNTTAANGGGGTTGTATCAACCGGCNGCCCTGCTCTATGAATCAAAACAACAGCGACTNTTTGTCGCCGACGGCAACAATAACCGGGTTCTCGTGTTTGACGCACAGCNAGACATGCTCNTGAATGGNGCTGAGCCAACGGTGGTCATCGGNCANCCGGACTTCAATACGTTCGAGGCNGGCCGNTCCCAAAGTCTCATTGATGGCCCGGACGGACTNGCCTATGACTACGNNAACGACAGACTCTTTCTGTCAGACCATGGNAGTGATCGGATCCTNCTATTCGANGCCCATCCGGCACGTCTCGACAATGGNCCGGAGGCTCAGCACGTCATCGGTCAACCNGATTTCGANACACGGCAGCTNGGACCCGTNCGGGCNAATGAACTTTGGGACCCNCGNGGNCTTACGTTCGACAGTGAGCATCAACGGCTCTATATCTCACAAGGTTTCGCGTCAAATATCATGATCCATGATTTAGCTCGTTCGACCTACGAGAGCCTCCTTCCAGAATCNGGTATCCAAAACTANCANTCTGGCAGTGCTGATACTGAACTGGTNACGCAACNCGGTTCGGCCGTAGCAACGGGNCCGTCAAACCTAGGTGGTGGAGNCCTNATGTTGACTCAGATGGAAACGTTATTCGATGAACTCTCACAGCGAGAAAGTCGCATACTNATCAGTGAAACTGGTCTGAGTGCACCNCCACTCACGGACCGAGCCACGGNGTTTGCCGANGGGCGACANGGGCGGTCCACCATCCTGAACCTGTCAAATCCCAGNANTGAGCCAGNAACCGTATCGCTTGTGTTTCGTGACTCNNNNGGNTNGCNAGTGNAGGANCAGGTCGAACGCCAGCTCGCTGCCGGCGGTAGTGCTGTCTGGGCACTNGACGGACTCGGCGCATCTGNACCCGGCACGGTGGAATTAAGNGCGAGTGCGCCGNTAGCGNTGGTCGCAACACGTATNACTTTAAACGACCGGANNGAAAAGATCGTTACTGCCGCACCGNTCGCCTACGGCCAGAGNTCGNATGGGGGCGGAACCATNACTCTTCCGCGCTATGAATTTGATGGCGACGTCACAACTGAGATTGTCATCGTAAACCCGAGTGATGATTCGTTGAGGGGTCGACTGACCTTCTTCGCCTTCAGTGGTGAACCGGTCACCATCGGTGGAACAAGTGAAGTGCCACTGGACATTCCTGGTCATGGCACTTTTGTGTGGAATTTTGATGGCTCTAGCGATGTTAACGAAAAGGGCTTCGCAATGGTTGAAGCGCTTTCAGGACATCCATTGGCTAGTGCCATCTTGCACATAGTCAAAGGGGAGACCGTGATTTCTGAGCGGACCATGGTCGGAAACAGTACTCAGCAGGCCTGGTTTCCGATTGACACGTATCCAAGCGTTTCGCGTCACGGTAAAACAAGCTTTCGGCTCACACTGACTAACGGCACCGAAGGCACTGCCGATGTGCGGCTGCTTGTGTATGACGAGGATGGCACTCTACTGGACCGCTCTTATCAAATTTTACCTGCGGGTCGACAGGTAGAGTTCTCGCACGTGGATCTCGCCGACCGAGGCCTGTTCAGGGGCAGCATCCGAGTCGCAAGTGATATTCCAATTGCAGTCAGCGCGGATCAGCAAACCGTCAACGTGCGGAATGAGACGATTGTGGCTACGGTGCCGTCCATGACACGCACCTTTAGTGGGCAAGGCCTCGACGCCGTGGTTTTCCCAGTCTACACGGACGGTCCTAATCAAGGCACGCAGCTCTTTCTCCTGAATCGCGGCGATTCAGAGCGCACGACATTCCGCTTTCACGGGCCCAGCGGAGAAGACTTGAGCGTTCTTCTTCGCTGACACTACCGAGGCACGAAGCCTCTAGTGCCTAACCCAAGCCGGGCAATGATGCCAAGAGTCAGACCCGTTTCACTGTTGTTACTTTCCATATCTTTGGTCGCAAGCTGTGCCACGCCCCCGCCAACCGTAGAACTGGCTATGACTGTGGAGCGTGACGGCGGACGAGTTCATATTGATGGAAACACGGATTTACCCGATGATGCGATACTAGCGTTCGAAGTGCGTCATGAAGATTACGAAATCGATCCGGAAACGCCAATCGATATGCTTTTTGCTGAAGGCCTGACGACGGTATCCAATGGTGAGTTTCAGGTTGAGGTTAATATATCGTCGTTCGAACCTGGCGAGATTGAAATCTGGCTTGCTTTCCAAATGAGATTCATTAACAGCAATCGGAAACAGCCGCGTCCGGTGATTCGGCAGTTTGGCGACCGTGGAGAATTACTCCAAGGTGACAATGTGACTGACCACGGCGAGGACGGCAAGCGCGTGGAACTCAGCCAAACTATCCATTGGTAACCAAACCAACACAGCACCTTCAAGGAGAACACAATCATGGCCGCCACGGAATGGGCCTGGCGCGTCTTGTCGGCAGGGATCCTGTTTAGCACCACAGCGTGTCAACCGATGGCTGATGTTCCACTAAGCCAAAACGAGCTCACTCGTAGCATTGAAGACGCGAAGTCTTTCCAAGACGACGTTGAGTTCTTAGAACGTCATATGGAACTCGTAATTCTTCGTCGAGCTGACAGTCGTGCGCAGGTAGTAGTGGCGCCCCACTGGCAGGGCCGTGTCATGACTAGCACCGCTAACAGTGACACCGGTATCGGTTACGGTTGGATTAACGAAGCGCTCATTGCCTCTGGTGAATTGCAGCCCCACATAAATGCCGTCGGTGGCGAAGACCGATTCTGGCTCGGCCCTGAGGGCGGACAGTTTTCAATCTTTTTTCAGAACAATGATCCATTCGACCTCGAGCACTGGCAGACACCGCCAGCTCTCGACACTACCCCATACGAAGTCACGACACGCGATGACTCGCAAGTAGCATTCACTCATCACGTAACGCTGACAAACTATTCCGACAGCAGGTTTGACGTTCGCATCGACCGAGCCGTCCGTTTGGTGGAGGCGAGCGGTCTGGGCGTGGCAATACCACCGTCAGTTCAAAGTGTCGCCTACGAGTCGGAGAATACGATTACTAATGTTGGCCCAAATGTCTGGGCACCTGACACAGGGCTGCTCTCGATCTGGATCCTTGGGATGTTCAAACACTCACCCAAGACCGTCGTCATCATACCGTTCAGGGCTGGCAGCGAGGACAATTTGGGGCCGATAGTCAACGACGCCTATTTNGGCAAAGTGCCTGATGACCGGCTNACAATTAGAAATACCGTCCTGTTCTTTCGTGCCGATGGCGCCTATCGAAGTAAGATCGGACTGAGTCCGCAGCGGTCCACACCGGTACTCGGAAGCTACGACGCCACTAGACAGTTACTTACGGTTGTCCGATATGACTTGCCCGAAGGCGCAACAGATTACGTGAATTCAATGTGGGAATTTCAGGACGAACCATATGCCGGCGACGCCGTCAACAGCTACAATGACGGACCGCCTTCACCAGGCGCCGCTGCGCTTGGGCCGTTCTACGAACTTGAAACCTCGTCACCTGCAGCGGCTCTCACGCCAGGCCAATCACTCACTCACAAACATCAAACCTACCACTTTGAGGGCACTAAGGTCTCACTCGATCCGATTGTTCAAGAAACCTTTGGAGTCAGCCTCAACACGATCGTGACTGCACTTCCGTAGCAACTTGTGTTGTCAGACTCCCGTTATGAGAGCGGTATCGACACGTGGGCTTGGCCCGTTCCGGCTTCCCTCAGCCATGGGTGCTGTGCACTCGGTTGCCCAGGCAAGCCAGTGGCTTCTGCAGTAGCATTTGGCAAGAAGATTAACATCGCCGAGTCACTAATGTCGGCATCGAAACCTGAACGTTGGTAGACGACACCTCGATCAGGAAGCAAGAGTTGACCAGAATCAATCTCTGCTTGTAACGTCTTCAGCCTCTCCGGGGTATCCGCACCATCCTTAGTCAGTTGCAGGCTGCGCGTAACGTAGGCTTCCATCTCTTGGTGATAACAAGTAGCTGTAAAAGCGCGTACGGCCGGGTCATCAGCAAGACAGGTGATGAGACCACCCCCCTCCTGGAGCGTCACGAGGTCGCCAGATTCTCCGAATCCCCACACCGCCACACCCTCACGCAGAGCTTCTGGAAGTGGACTGAGTGCTTCCTCAATTTGCTGCTCGGACGAAGGCGCACTCCGTTGCTCCCCAGCGATCACCGGCACCGCTGCGCCGAACAGCACGATCACAATCCCCTTTGTCATCAGATTGCACATATTTCCCTCCTTAAAATAAAACACAACACTCATCGAGAGTCCGTAAGTGTTTATCCATTAAACGACCACACATCCTGATGCTCCTCGGCAGCCCCCTCCGGAGGTGCGGTCATAAGGCTCACACCAATTGTGACGCCAAAGCCGGTTAGGAAGCCAGGCCACATCTCATACAGTTCATAGAAGCTAGACTTAAACACAAGCACCCAGATGACAGCTGCAAGAAACCCAGAAACCATTCCCGCAATTGCGCCCGCGCGTGTGGTGCCACTCCAAAACAGCGAACAGACAACGACTGGCGTAAACGCCGAGGCAAGCCCTGACCAAGCAAATAGAACGAACCAAAAAATTAGTCGGGTCTCCGTTAGGGCAAAGCCGAGCCCGACCAATCCGATGACTACCGTTGTGAGTTTGCCGTACAAGGCCAGCCGCCTTTGGTCAAGGTCGGGTCGAAACACTGGTTGCACTACATCACGCACCACGGCTGAAGACGCTAGAAGAAGGACTGAGTCGGCCGTCGACATGATGGCTGCCAGCACCACCACCAAGAATAAGCCGGTGAAAAGTGCTGGAAACAGATCCGCGCTGAGTATCGGGAGCACCATTTCGGGATCCGAAAGGCCTGGCACCAAGACCCGGCCAGCCATTCCGGTCAGAACTGCTCCAAGGTCGAATACGATAATGCACACAACCGCGATCAAGCTTCCCGAGACAATCTCATTTTCCGATCGAGCAGCCATAAAGCGGGTTAGTAGCTGCGGTGCGCCCAAGAAAGCCATGCCGATCCCTGCGAAACTAACGGCGCTGACAACCCCACCAATGGATAGTCCGAGCGTACCCATCGGCTCAAGGAGAATTGGGTCCGCGGCGCGTAGTGCCGTGACCATTGCCGACCAACCACCCGCCGCAGCAACACCGATGACCGGCAGAACAATTAGACCCCCCAACATCAAAAGCCCTTGCAGTCCATCACTGTAGGCGACAGCCTTGAATCCACCGACCGTCGTGTAATAGAAGATGACCGCTGCACCAAGCAGCACGCCGCCGGTATAACCCGTGCCCAAAAACGCGTCAAACGCTTTCCCAGACGCCGTTAATTGAGCAGCCATATAAGTGGTGACCATGCTCACGATAATCACGACACCGATCAGTCGAAAGGTATGGCCCGAATCGCGAAAGCGGGATGTCAGGTAATCCGTAACCGTGATCGAACCGTATCGGTCCGTATAACGCTTAAACGGCAGCGCGACGAAGCTCCAGGCAAGCGCAACTCCAAGCACCTCCCCTAGGACTACCCATAGGGCGTGGACACCAACTACATATCCCATACCCGTGAGTCCCAGCAGTAGCCAAGCACTCTCTCCTGTAGAGTTGGCGCTGAACGCGATAATCCAAGCCGGCAACCGTTTACCCGCTAGGTAGTAACCGGTGAGGCTCTTGGTATCCTTTGCTCCCCACGCCCCAATGGCAAGTAAAACAGCCAGATACAGGACCAACACTGAAATGATGGTGGCGGACGCCATAACTTAAGCGAGAAACGATGGCCTGGAAGTCTTACCGCGACGCTCTAGAAGACACCGATGACGGAGATAAAAGCGGAGTTCAATCAGCAGTCCGAGCCCTATAGCCGCGCTCAGTAACCCCCATGTAGTGAACGAAAGACCAGCGAACATAATCGGTCGCGCATCGTACCACATTCTGGATGGCAGTCATGGGCCTCCACACCTGAACACTAATCAACTATTGAAGACACTCAAACTATGGCAAGGACGGTGGGAATCGACCATCATCGACAGGTCGGGTGGCTGCCTGGCGCGTTCGCTGGTCGACGACAACTCTAAAACTTCCGCCTTGAACGGCTGCTTCCATACGCCTAATGATTGTGGCTTTAATCGCCCGTCGCGTGGCAGGAATAAGGCAAAGGAAACCGGCGATGTCCGTAAGGATCCCCGGTGTCATCAATACGATGCCCGCTATGAGAATCAGCAGCCCATCAAAGATCGCACCACCCGGCATGTGACCTGAGGCCATCTCTGTCTGAATCTGCCGAACCACCCCGACACCTTGTCGGCCAGCAAGCGAGGCACCCAGCACCCCGGTCGCAACGATGAGCAGCAAAGTGTTTATTGTGCCGATCTGCCGTCCGACTTCAATTAATAGCGCTAGCTCGGTCGCGGGCACCACTATGAACAACATCAGCAACTTGACCATTGGCTCCATCCTCGCACATTCTTAGGTAGTTATGCGAATCATACCGTCCAGGTCAGTGAACCAGATAAGTCCGGCACAAAGATCAACGCCGATGAATATCCTTTCCAAGCAGCACCTGCGTAGACTCTTGGGTGGTGCGGTCGCAGTCCTCGGATTACTTTCTCTTGCGAGCGCCCAGTCGGACACCAAGATATTAATCGCCCACCGTGGTGCCTCTGCATACGCGCCGGAACATACCTTGGCAGCCTATCGACTCGCGATTGAGCAGGGTGCTGACTATGTTGAACAGGACCTGGGTGTCACGCGTGATGGCGTACTAGTCTGCCTCCATGACGATAGTCTTGAACGCACGACGAATGTGCGAGAAATCTTTCCTGGGCGATTCGTTGATGAGCAGGTCAATGGACGAACCCGCCAGCGCTGGCGTGTTCGCGACCTAACATTGTCGGAAATAAAACAACTTGATGCCGGGAGTTGGTTCGGTTCAGAGTTTGCAGGCTCTCAAGTGCCGACATGGCAAGAAGCGATCGACCTCATCCGCGGTTCCGCCGGACTGTTCCCAGAGCTAAAGTCGCCGGATAATTACAGGTCACTTGGCATTGACATGCCTAGTCTGGTTATCGACCTTCTCCGGCGGAATGGACTCGACACTGCGGGCGCAGACGATGACACCCCCGTTATTTTACAATCGTTCGACGACGCCAGCCTGCGCCGTCTTGCCGACGCATTACCAACGTTGCCTCGAGTGTTTCTGATCGGCACCTCCGACCGACCCACCCTGATAACGGACACCCGCTTGCGTGAAATTGCAACATTCGCGACCGGCATCGGGCCAGCCAAGGAGCTTCTCCTAGCACAACCCGACCTCGTCAGGCGCGCTCACGCCCTTGGCCTGACCGTAACGCCCTATACGTTTCGCTCCTCCACCAGCAACAGCTTCGAGAGTCTCGAGAAGGAAATGCGACACTTCCTGTTTACACTCGGCGTTGATGCATTGTTCACGGATAATCCAGACCGATTCCCACGTCAGCCCTAGATGAAGGGGCCCCTCGCCTTCCCTGCTCATCTGTAAGGAGTAAGCAACGACACCCACACAAGCTGCGACACCGGTCCGCGATTATAATGCAGCAGCGCGACATTTTCACTGGGCATTGATAACAGTGCGCCGAGCTCCCTTTTGCTACTACCGGAGGTGCTTCATGTTTAGACTTACATTCCTCATTCTGGTCATCGCCCTTGCCCTAGGCAAGCCTGCAACAAGCCAAACGACTGCCGCTGAAGACGCACAGGCGGTTATAGACGCTGTTCAAATCCAACTGCAATGGCTTGGCAACCGTAATGTGGATGCTCTCGCCACGACCTTCACAGACCACGCAGTTATCGTCATGAGCCGCCAGCTCGACGATGGAGCCACCAATTCTGTTACCCCGGTCGCCGAATGGCTAGACCGCACTCGTGCCAATCAGGACGCTGCCCCGTTTGAAGAACGGATATCGAACATCCAAGTAACTATAGACAGCGGTCAACTGGCTCACCTACGTGCTGATTTCGCCATTATCGTTGACGGTGTTACCAGGTCATCCGGAAAAGATCATTTCATCTTGATTAAGGAGCCCGATGGCTGGAAGGTCGCTCTTCTTGGGTACACAAACATTTCATCATCCCAATAAACGTCTAGCTCAACCTTAATCACCAATCAGGAAACAGGCACACCCAAAATCGGTAAAACAATGAACTGTACCAGCACCGTTAGAATGCAAATACCTACAAGGTTCAACCAAAGACCGGCTCGACGCATTGCCGTAACCGATACATGCCCTGAGCTAAACACGATTGCATTCGGCGGCGTAGCCACTGGCAGCATGAACGCCCAAGATGCGGCGAATGCCGCCGGAACGATAAGCAGATAGGGGTGCACTCCAAGGCCAGGGGCGATACCTCCGATAATCGGAATAAACGTCGCTGCCGTCGCTGTATTACTCGTCAGCTCAGTTAGAAAGATTATCAGGGTGGTAACAAGAATGATCACCACCCAACTGGGTAGTCCTTGCCACGCTGCCGCTTGATGACCAAGAAATTCCCCGACACCATTGCTTTGGATCGCCACGGCGAGACTCATTCCACCACCGAAGAGCAACAAGATACCCCAGGGCATTCCCTTCATGTCACGCCACTGCATCAGCGCTCCGCCAGTATGTGATCGCGCTGGAATCAAGAAAAGACTCAACGCAGCAGTCAGCGAGATACCCGCGTCCGTTAGACCAGCCAATACTCGCACACCACCAATCTCAACACCGGTCAGCCAAGAACGTCCCATCCAAGCAATCGCAGCAAGTCCAAATACAACCAATGTTGCCCGCTCAGCCCAACTCAGCCCTGGTAGCGCTGTATACGCTTTCCTGATGACATTCGTTCCTCCTACTGAAGGGGCTGAAATCGGAAACAAGTGTCGAGTAAGAAGCCACCAAGTGATTGGCAAAAACACGATTACCAGAGGCAGCCCCATCGCCATCCATTGCAAGAAAGTAATGTCGTGGTTGAGGGTGTCACGTATGTAGGACACAAGAAAAAGATTCGGCGGAGAGCCTATGATCGTACCCACGCCACCTATGGATGCAGCATAAGCGATTCCCAGCATTAGGCACACCGCCAGATGATCGGACTCATCAGCCTGGCCAGAATCAGAATGATCAGAAATCATACCGATCACGCTGATCGCGATCGGTAGCATCATGATTGCTGTCGCAGTATTCGAGAGCCACAGACTCAGACCAGCCGTGGCGATCATAAAACCTGCAACAATCCGTGGTGGATCCGTGCCCACAATAGAAAGAGTCACCAGTGCAATTCGCCGATGCAGACGCCATCGTTGCATGGCTATTGACAAAATGAATCCACCCATGAAGAGAAAGATAAGATCGTGAGCGTACGGCGCCGCAACGTCTCGTATGGTGCCAGCACCAAAGAGCGGAAGAACGACGAGCGGCAGGAGGGCCGTCGCTGGAATATCGATCGCCTCAGTGAGCCACCAGAGGGCCATCCAAGTCGCAAGCGCCGCAGTAACCCGGCCTGCATGGGTAAATACGACGATTCCACCGTCAGAAAAATAGGTATTTGGAAGAGCGAAGTATACAGCTAGCGCAACGACCGGGCCGCTGATCCGAACAATACGTTGTAACGGTATGTGAGCGATTACCTGCAAAGTAACCTCATTGCTCACTGGGTCGCCAGAACCGAAGGTGCTTACCCAAGAGGATAGCCTCTTCGCACTATAGCACCGCTCACTTTCACACACCTGATAAGCGTGATATCGTGGAAGTTCGTCAGAAAGAAAGGTAAAACATGCCCTTTGGTATAGGCCTCATGGAGCTCGTTGTCATCTTCTTCATCTTCCTCCTGATCTTCGGCGCGAAGCGCCTGTCTGGGATCGGACGTGGGATGGGGCAGGCCATTCGTGGCTTTAAGAGTGAGGTCAAGGACCCCGACACGCCAAAAGAAGAAGTTTAGACGCTAGACGGCACACTCAAGCACTTGTTATCAATTGCTTTAGGTCGTCCGGTTGGCTGTGTCCACAAGGCAAGCAGGTCACCTCCACGACAGCTCAGCCGAGCCGCATTCGGAGGTTCCCCCGGCTTGCCTAAGTTCTCCTCCCAACAACAGGCACGATTCAGTACCTCAGCCTCTATCGCTTGGGAACGTCTAGGGCAGCAAGGCGCTCAACGACCTGTGCACCGGCAGTCGAGGCATTCACTTCCTTATCGACGTAAAGGATGCGACCGTCACCACCGATGTAAAAGGTCCACCGTTGAGGGAGTTGACGCTCCGGCGACACCACGCCGTAAGCACGTGCCACATCTCCATCGGGATTGCTCAACAGTGGAAAATCAGCTTCCAAGGATTCAGCGAATTTTCGGTTTGTCTCAGCATCATCGACGCTGACCATGAAATAGTTCGCGTCGTACTCCCGAATAGCATCACCGTTCTCACGGAACGATTTGCACTCGGCCGTTCAACCGCCAGTGAAGGCCTTTGGAAACCAGGCTAACACGACAGTCCGACCTGTAAGATCACTAAGCGAATGCATTGCGCCATCTGATCCGATTAATGAAAATGGCGGCGCGGCATCACCAGGACCTAACTCTTGAGCACTCGCGATAGTCACGGTGGCAAGCACTCCAACCAGGACACACACGATGAGAAGGACTTTCATAACGTCTATACCCCCTAGCTCAACTTGGCCAATAACAGGCAAACTCACAAATCCCTATTTCCCACTTCCCCTAAACTCTTTCTTTATAATAACCCGCGACGGCTAATATTCGTGAACCTGTCAATGGTCAACCCGAAATAACCGCCTAGCACACCCTCTAGATAAGGTCAGTGACAGGGACTGTGAACAGTGCCAGGGCGAGAATAGCCAACACCATGTTTAGTTTTTCTCGATTTAGTAGAAAGCCTCGGATCGCCGCGATTGGCTGTATTGTTTTCGTGCAGTTGGCCATTTTCTCTATCCTAATTTGGCTCCTTGGCGTCGAATCGAAGTCTCCGCCCCGACCTAGTCACTTAGACCGCACCGTACTGTCTCGGGACGACGGGCAAACCGGTGGTCCAATTGTATCGATCGCTGGTGACGGCTGGCTGTTGGTTGAACAGTTCTCCGCTCATCACGCACTGATTCTCAAAGTTGAAACCGAGAGGTTGTGGGCTACCAAGTCAATTACACAAGAGCTCATTGAGCCAGTCATCAGTTCTTATAACGAAGTACTTGTGTATTTCTATTTGACAACCGAAAAGAACAGTCTCCCCATCCGTCGTGTTCAGTGGACCAAAGACTGCGGTTACGTCGAAATGGACCTTCGGGAATAGCTAAGGTCCGCATACAATGTCACCGTGTAATTGTTCTGATTCCTCATTGCCGCCACGTAGAATCACTATCGAGTGAGTTGTTCACATGAATCGATCTGAAATCATCGCCAAGCACCAACAATTCCTCTTTCCGTCGGTTGCCACCTTCTATGCCGAACCGCTGCCGCTCACTCGTGGTGAGGGCAAATTTGTGTGGGATGTCGACGGAAAACGCTATCTCGATTTCTTTGGTGGCATCGTTACCGTCGGCATTGGTCACTGTCATCCCAAAGTGACAGCCAAAATCGCTCAGCAGGTTCGAACACTCCAACACACATCAACATTTTTTCCACATGAAGCAACTGTTCGACTGGCGGAGAAAATGGCTGAGATCGCGCCTGGAACACTGTCCAAGACCTATTTTACGAATAGTGGCACCGAAGCAGACGAAACCGCCGTACTGCTAGCCAGACTCCACACTGGCCGTACGGAAATCATCGCCCTTCGCCATGGCTATAGCGGTCGATCGCAAACTGCAATGTCCCTAACAGCCCATGCAAACTGGCGACTAAGTCCGGTAACCGATTCAGGCGTGGTGCATGCTCACAACGCCTACTGCTATCGCTGTGCATTCGAAAAGACGTATCCCGAATGTAATCTGATCTGTGCTCGCGACATCGAAGAACTCATTAAAACTGCAACGTCGGGAAAAATCGCTGCCTTCATTGCAGAGCCGATCCAAGGGGTTGGCGGTTTCGTGACACCTCCTAAGGAATATTTTCTCGAGATTAGCTCAATCATTAGAGCGAACGGTGGATTGATCATCAGCGATGAAGTGCAGACTGGCTTTGGACGGACAGGCGACCATTGGTTCGGTATTGAACATTGGGGAATTGAACCAGACATCATCACCTGCGCTAAAGCCATGGCCAACGGTACACCAGTGGGGGCTACGGTTACTACGCCGGAAATCGCAGCTTCCATCAAAGGACCGCAGATCTCTACCTTTGGCGGCAACCCGGTTACAGCAGTCGCCGCTCTTGCAACGATTGAGGTTATCGAGGAAGAGGGTCTACTCGCCAACGCTTCCGCCATGGGTAGCGAGCTGGCCAAAGGCCTTAATCAACTCAAGACGACCCATGCGATCGTCGGCGACGTTCGAGGGAAAGGTCTAATGCAGGCAATCGAACTGATAAACGATGCTGAATCGAACGAACCGTCTCCGCTCGCTATGAATGCCCTGCTTGAGGCAACTCGGGAGCACGGCCTTCTCATTGGCAAAGGCGGCCTATTTGGTAATACGGTGCGACTTTCTCCACCACTGAACATCAACAAAGCCGACGTCGATGACGCCATCGATATACTCGACCGCTCACTGAGTGCCGTAGGCAAGACCATTGGAACCAACGCTTAGAAGCCCCAGCCATCGCGACCCATTCGACTCACTCAATCTTCAGTGAATCGATTGAGGAGTTCCTTAAGATCAACAGCCCTCTCACAATCAACTAAAGGCCAATCATTGTAAGGGTCCAGCAGTAACGCGTGAATGCCCGCAGCTCGAGCACCAACAACATCCGCCTCGTATAAATCTCCCACGTGAAGCGTGGTTTCGGCGCCTGCCCCGACGACTTCCAACGCATGCAAAAAAATCTTTGGATCCGGCTTTTCGTAGCCAACAACATGGGAATCGATCACTGCATCAAAAAACTCGCGTAGTCCTACGTCCCTCAAAAGTTCATCAACCGTGCCATCAGAATTGCTCACAACAACCAGTTGTAGACCACGAGCGCGAAAGGCACTTAGGGCCTCAGGCGTACCAGGAATGACTGAACTCCAGAACTTAACCCGTCCGATTCGATCGAGCAAAGGCACCATATTATGTGCCAACGTAACTACTCCTTCCTCTCCAACTGCCGGCGTCATCGGAGTTCGTAAGAGCATTTCCCGAATATAAAATTCAAAGGAGTCAATCGACTCGGTGGACCGAAGTCGAGGCAATGCCGCTGATACAACTGGCCGAGCGGCTGCTTCCGCTCGCCGTAAGTCGGAGAGATTACACGTAACTCCCTCGGCCTTAAGTGCAGAAGCAATGTAGTCGAGTTCCATCGCTACGATGGTATTTCCCGCATCAAGAAAAAGAGTTTTCAGCTGAGAATAAGGAAGAGGCGACTCTAGCACAGCACTACCATTGATCGAACCAGGCCCATCACACTAGCCCGCTAAAAGAACGACCACGTACATCGTGGCCCCTCGTATCAAAACGACTGGTATAATTTTAGCGTCACCAGGTCTTGTATCATACGACCCTTGGCGAGCTAAGACGACATGCGTACTCTTAACAACTTCATCGATGGACAGTGGCGCGAACCTTCTGGCACGACCTATTTACCAGACATTAATCCAGCTGACACTAAGGAAGTCGTCGCCGAATCACCCAGTTCTACAGCAGCCGAGGCCACACTGGCAGTGGAGGCCGCTGAACGAGCCTACCCAGACTGGCGTGCCACGCCAGCACCGCAGCGGGGCCAGCTTCTTTACCGTGTCCAACGCCGAATGGAAGTCCGTCGTCACGAACTTGCCGAAGTGCTGACACGCGAGGAGGGAAAAACTCTAACTGAGTCGAACGGAGAAATCCAGCGAGCTATCAACGTCGTAGAATTCTACGCTGGCGAAGGGCGCCGCCTACTCGGCGAGACTATCCCCTCTGAGCTGCCGAACAATTTTTGTTATACGGTCAGAGAACCGATTGGGCCTCTCGCTTTAATTACTCCTTGGAATTTTCCGGTTGCCATTCCGATCTGGAAATTGGCACCCGCTATCGCCTGCGGAAATACGGTGGTCTTAAAGCCGGCCTCACTCACTCCGCTATCGGCTGGACTTATTGCAGATATTTTTTCTGAGTGCGACGCGCCTCCCGGCCTGATAAACGTGATTTACGGAAGAGGCCGAGAGGTAGGCGAGGCCCTACTCAACCATCCTGCGATCAAGGGAGTGTCCTTTACCGGTTCTAACGAGATCGGAACCAAGCTCTATAGCACAAGTGCTGTGAACGGAATTAAATGCCAGTGCGAAATGGGTGGCAAGAATCCGATCGTCATTCTTGATGATGCTGATCTCGAGTTGGCAACCAGCAGTGCTGTCCAGGGCGCCTACGGTTCAACTGGACAGCGCTGCACAGCGACCAGTCGCGCAATCGTGGTTGACTCAGTCGCCGACCATTTCATTGAGCAGCTTGAAGCTCGTGTTAATGCGCTCGTTGTTGGAAATGGACTCGACCCGATGACCGATGTCGGTCCCTCGGTTGACCAGACCCAGCTAGACACAGTGCTTAACTACATTGGCATTGGACAGGATGAAGGTGCAAAACTTATTACAGGTGGCTTACGTCTTGCCGATGACGCTCACGATTGTGGTTATTTTGTTCAGCCTACAATTTTCGATCGAGTCACGTCCAATATGCGAATCGCCCAAGAAGAGATTTTCGGCCCAGTACTTTCCGTTTTACGTGTGCCTGACGCTGCATCCGCCCTAGTAGCGGCTAACGCCGTTCGGTATGGCCTCGCCGCCGCGATTTACACACAAGACGTCTCAAGAGCCTTCAAACTTGTCGACCAACTTGAAGCAGGCATCATTCATGTAAACTCCCCCACAGTCGGAGGGGAAGCACACATCCCATTTGGCGGCATGAAAGAAACTGGCGTGGGCCTCAGAGAAATGGGCCGCGAGGCAATCAACTTCTTCACTGAGCTCAAGGTTGTCTACCTTGATTACACAGGTTCCGCTAGGAAAAGCAACCTCTACTAAAAGACCAAGGTCTTTGGTCTCGGAAAAACAGCCTTCAACATGCTTACGCACCGAGCGCTTCTATCACGATTTTGACGCCAGCACTCGCACCGATTCGAGTGGCACCCGCACGAGTCAGCGCTTTAAACGTGTCGTAGTCTCTTACCCCGCCTGCAGCCTTGACCCCAAGTGCATCACCAACGATAGCTCGCATGAGCGACACGTCGGCGATCGTTGCTCCGCCAGGCCCAAACCCAGTCGAGGTCTTCACAAAATCGGCTTTGGCCGCTTTGGCCAATTCACATGCAAGACGCTTCTCATTATCTGTCAACAGCGCTGTTTCAATAATCACCTTACTTTGCGCATCACTATGGCGACAGAGCTCAACGACAGCCTCGATGTCGCGCTGGACTAATCTACGATCTCCACTCTTGAGAGCGCCCACATTGATCACCATGTCGATTTCTGAAGCTCCGTCACCCAACGCGCGCTGAGCCTCATAACCCTTAACCTCAGGCGGGGTGGCGCCAAAAGGAAATCCCACGACGGAACACACGTTAATCGGTGTATCACCTAAGCGCTGGTGAGCGCGGACCACCCATGTTGGGTTCAGACATACAGCAGCAAAGCCATATTGCGCGGCTTCGTCGCACAAGGTGTCGATGTCGTGGTCCGTGGCGTCTGGCGTCAGCAGGGTATGGTCGATTAGGCTCGCAACTTCCATTGGCACTCCCCCAGTCACATGTAACCCAACTCGTGATGCTCCTGCCTCGATCACACCACGTAGCCGTTCCGGACAACACTCTAGTGGCACATCGTGACAGTCGCAGCGCCTTACGGTAACCCCTTGCTTGGAGCGTTTCATCGTTTCCTAACCGGAAAATTGTATTTACACTTTTACCTCTAAACGAAACAATCTCACCCCGAATATGGTAATCTTCGGCTTCGCTGGCTGATGCTATGAGCTCGCCACTCTCCAACAAACCCCTGTATACCGCAGACCAGATCCATAAGCGCGTTTGCGAACTCGCGCACGATATTGACGCGGATCACGGGTGTGACGAACCCTTGCACGTCGTCGTTACAATGAAAGGCAGCTTTATCTTCGCCGCCGACCTTATCAGAGCGATGCGCACACCAGTAACACTCGACTTCATTACCGTCCGGTCATACGCTGGTGACGTAACTTCTGGCGAAATACAGCTATTAAAAGACCTCGACTCTTCCATCGAGGGACGGCACGTTTTGATCATCGAGGACATCGTTGACACGGGACGCACGCTGGACTATCTGCAACACTTACTCCGAGCGAGAGCACCGAAAAGCCTCCGCACGGTATGCTTAACAACGAAGCCGTCGAGGCGAGCGGTCAACTTGGCCGTCGAGTACATCGGGTTCGAGATTGGCGATCACTTCATCGTCGGCTACGGACTTGATCACAGCGAACAGCATAGACACTTAGACCACATCACCANCCTTGAAGAACCTAGTGCACCGCGTCGCTGACCTTCATCGCTAGCTGCCGAGCCTCTTCCAGAATCATTGTTTCGTCCAACGTAAGTACATGGCCGTCGCGCATCAGGATACGACCATGGACGATTGTCATCCTCACATCGTCGCCCCGAGTTGTGTAGACCAGATGCGACACTGGGTCGTAGAGTGGCGTTTGGCGGGGGGCTGCCATTGAGACAACCACGAGATCGGCGCGCTTGCCTGGTTCAAGAGAGCCCACCTCATCACCCAGACCAATCCCACGGGCACCGCCAATTGTTGCCATCGCCAAGGAGGCCTTAGCGCTAACGGCCCGGGAATCTCGCTCGTGCAGTTTATGCAGGAGGGACGCAAACCGCATCGCTTCGAACATATCGAGATCGTTATTACTGGCTGCACCGTCCGTACCTAATCCAAGATCAACACCAGCCGCGAGATATCTGCTGACCGGTGCGACTCCACTGGCGAGCTTCATGTTACTTTCCGGATTGTGAGAGACCCCTACCCCATGACGCTTTAAGATCTCGATGTCTGCTTCCGACACCCACACACCGTGGGCAGCGACCACTGCTGGGCCCAAGAAGCCAATGGATTCCAGATACCCAGTTGGTGTTTGGCCATACTGCTCTCGGGCAATATTGAGCTCATTCTCAGTCTCGGCAAGATGAATTAGGATCGGCACTTCGTAGCGTAACGCCAGATTCCGCGCAGCCATTAAGGCACTCTCATCAAGGGTGTACATGGCGTGTGGGGCCACAGCTGGATTGATCAGCTCATGCCCTCTCCACGCCTGGACGAATGCCTCGGCACGGGTCAGCGCCTCATCCGGAGCAGCCGCATCTGGAGAAGGAAACCCTATGACCGCCTGTCCCAAGACCGCTCGTAGGCCAGACTCCGCCACTACTTCGGCAATCACCTCCTCAAAGTAGTAACTATCGACGAAGGTTGTCGTACCCGACCGAATCATCTCGAGAGCAGCCAGTGCCGTTCCCACCCGTACAAACTCTGGCGTTACGGTCTTCGCCTCAGCCGGAAAGATGTACTGCTCGAGCCACTCCATCAGGGCTAAGTCATCAGCAAGCCCCCTATACATCACCATCGGTGCGTGAGTATGCGTGTTAACTAGGCCTGGCATGACGATTTGACCAGACGTATCTACAATCTCGATGGCGTTAACTCCTGATGCCACCTCCGCCGAAGAACCCACTGACACTATGACAGAACCGTCAATGGCCACAGCGCCATCGGAAATTACACGGCCTAGGGNATCCACAGTAACAACCGTNCCACCAGTGAGAAGCAAGTCGACCTCGCGTNGGAGGTCGCTCGATTGAACTAACACCGTCGTACTAAACAGAAGCCACCAGATTGTGACACAGCAAATCCCACTTCGTTTTACCATCATATTTCTCGCATCTTACTCGAAATAACAGCCCCTTCGGTAAGTACGACATTGCGCTATAGTGACCTTATGCCAGCACACATCGTGGTTCACCCCGTCGTACAGGACGCCCTAACCGTGCTTCGCCTTAACACAACCAACGCCGCTGAATTTAGAAGAAACGCAGCCCGCCTCACCATGGCGTTAGCTGTCGAAGCAACGAAGGCANTGCCACTGCAGAACACCACGGTCGAGACAGGGCTCGGAAAAGCATCGGCACANCGGATCGACNACGAGATCGTGGTCGTGCCAGTCTTACGGGCAGGACTCAGCATGCTAGAACCCATCCTCACGCTACTTCCGACTGCCCGCGTTGGCTACATTGGACTGGAGCGAGATGAACAAACAGCGATTGCTTCAAGCTACTATTCCAAATTACCCGATCAAATTGCCTCCGCCCACATTCTACTCGTCGATCCAATGTTGGCCACTGGAGGTAGTGCAGTTGCAGCGCTCGATCTTCTTAGCGACTTGGGCGGCTCACATGCAGTTCTGCTCTCCATTGTGGCAACCGATCAGGGTATCCGTGCTGTTGAAAACCACCATTCCCAAACCACTATTTACACGGCGGCTGTTGACCCAACGCTAAACGAACAGAAGTTTATTGTGCCAGGACTCGGTGATTTCGGTGATCGACTATACGGAACAGACTGATTACCAATAAAACAAACAAGTGGTGGGCGCTAGTGGATTCGAACCACTGACCCCCGCCGTGTGAAGGCGATGCTCTACCACTGAGCCAAGCGCCCACTCGCCCGATCAGTCTACCGAATTTNCANCACTTCAGCTAGCAACGATGCTTGTGGANAAACACATCGTCGCCATTAGGANTCTGTCACTTGATCGATCAGGATAGAAAGCATCTCAGCAAAATCACTGTCGGCGGTTGAGTAGGCCTCATTGTACGCAGTCTCTGACAGTTGCTGCCCGGCCCAATCACCATTAAACAACAACACTTGATTCGCTCGGGTAAAGCGATCAGTAATCCCATCGACAGGTATTCTTGCTAACCCATTAGCGCCGTAGTCATCAACAAATAATCGCGTCTCTGGCGGAGACGAACTGTTTAGGTCCACATAAACATCACGGTAATTTCCTGCAATGATCTTGACATCAAGCAATTGCGGAGCCTCATAGGCTCCTGCAATGACCAACAATTGCCTCCCAGAAAAATAAAGTGCAGCTACGTAACGATTCTCGACGTCAGGGTATCCAGCTGCGACAGCTGTGAGCCCAGCGTCGTCCATCAGCGTTCCCAACTCCTCAGCAAGCGCCGAGGATATAGCCGTTGATTGCGCGCTTGTTATTACCGGCAGCAAACCAATCATCGTAATCACGAATACCCCGTTCAAATGCCGAAGCCAACCAGTCCTCATAGATTGCACTCCCATTATCAGTTTCACCTAAGGCCAATCACAGCCCAAGCCCATGCGTACGCAGCTTCTTGAGTGAGTCCCGTAGCTGAGCTGCAAACTCAAACTCAAGATTGGCCGCAGCATGCCGCATCTGATCTTGCAGTTCCTTAATGCGTGCATCCAATTCTGCCTGAGTCCGAAACGACTCCTGCTCTTCACTCTGATCCGTCACAGTTAAATAATCTCGTTCATAAACGCTTGATCGCACTTCATCAATGGCCTTCACGATCGATGTTGGCGTGATGTCGTGAGCTTCATTATACGCCTGCTGGATCGTGCGACGGCGTTCAGTTTCATTAATAGCTGTCCGCATCGAGTCAGTTACGGTATCTGCATACATGATGACCCGCCCATGCACATTTCGTGCAGCACGCCCAGAGGTTTGAATTAGTGAACCCGCGGATCTCAAGAATCCTTCTTTGTCNGCGTCGAGGATGGCCACCAGCGATACCTCGGGCAAGTCGAGACCCTCNCGCAGAAGATTGATACCAACTAGAACATCGAACTCTCCCCGTCGCAAATTCCGTAAGATTTCAACGCGTTCCAGTGTGTCAATATCCGAATGTANATACCGAACGCGAACACCAAGCTCCTGATAGTACTGTGCTAAGTCCTCAGCCATCCGCTTCGTTAAGGTTGTAACCAATGTACGCTCCTTACGCTCAGCCCCCAAGCGCACCTCATGAAGCAAATCGTCTACCTGACTACTAACTGGACGGAGTTCAACCACAGGATCCAGAAGACCGGTTGGTCGAATGATTTGTTCAACAATCGCGCCGCCCGTAGCCTGCAACTCATACTTTCCTGGCGTTGCAGAAACGAAGACGGCTTGATCAACTCGACCCTCCCACTCATCAAAATTAAGGGGACGATTGTCGAGGGCTGATGGCAACCTAAATCCATACTCTACGAGAACCTTTTTACGTGAGCGATCTCCCTGATACATGCCACGGATCTGGGGTACCGTTTGGTGGCTTTCATCCACAATTGTCAACGCATCGTTGGGAAGATAGTCAAGCAAGGTCGGCGGTGGCTCGCCAGCCGCACGCCCAGAAAAGTGCCGTGAGTAATTTTCGATGCCGTGACAGTATCCGATCTCCCGCATCATCTCGAGATCGAACAACGTGCGCTGACGCAGACGGTCGGCTTCAGCAAGTTTGTTCTTTGCCCTCAGCTTCGGTTCCCACTCGTCTAGCTCATTTCTA
Organism: Acidobacteriota bacterium; assembly: GCA_002720285.1. Taxonomy (GTDB): domain Bacteria; phylum Acidobacteriota; class Vicinamibacteria; order Vicinamibacterales; family UBA823; genus UBA11600. The sequence goes on from PBHT01000012.1 coordinate 34,785, forward strand.
ATCGTCTCAATCGCCTCCCGTGTCCGCTCTTTTGGAAGAACAAAATGAGACCTTGGGTAGATCGTCATCTTGTCGTGCGTCCGCTTCGATTGACCATTTACAGGGTCAAAGCTTGCCAGCTCGTCAACTTCGTCACCAAATAAACTGATCCGCACCGCTTCATCATCGTATGATGGAAACACTTCAACTATGTCTCCCCGAACACGAAATGTGCCCCTCTGAAACTCTGTGTCGTTTCGCTCATACTGAATTTCTACCAGCTTCCGAAGAATCCAGTCACGTTCGATGCACTGGCCCCGTTGAAGACTTAGCAACATGTCGTAGTAAGCCTCGGGTGACCCCAAACCATAGATGCACGACACGCTTGCGACAATAATCACGTCTCGGCGCTCAAACAGTGACCTTGTAGCCGATAGCCGCATGCGATCAATCTCATCATTAATCGTGGCTTCTTTTTCGATGTACGAATCGGTGGCCGGGAGGTAGGCCTCTGGCTGGTAATAGTCGTAGTAACTCACAAAGTATTCGACCGCATTTTCAGGAAAGAATCGTCTAAACTCTTGATAGAGTTGCCACGCCAAAGTCTTGTTATGTGCCATAACAAGCGTCGGACGATTGATTTGCGCAATGCAGTGCGCCATCGTAAAGGTCTTTCCCGACCCTGTCACACCAAGAAGAACTTGCCTGCGATCTCCTCGGTTAAGCCCAGTAGTCAATTCATCAATCGCACGTGACTGATCGCCACGGATCTCAAACTCTGAAACAAGGCGAAAAGTATCACTCACAATAGCCTCTAGACCTGGTCTCTGCTTGCCAACTAGTCTGTAAGCAATTGGCAAGCGAAGTTAACCGCTCATCGTACCACAAGCCAAGAGCGAAAGACCGATGAACTGAGAATAGAAGTAGTAGCTGACCTGAAGAGGGTTAGGATTCTGGAGGTCTGTAGGGGCCAAAGTAACCACGGCGGGGGCGCACAGTGGCGCCATCAAGTTCAGACCGCATACTTGATAGCTTGACTCTGACCTCGCGCCAAGCGCCGTCCGTTCGCGTATCCGTGGATGCGTAACCGAAAGAATACCGCGCAGCAATTTCCTCAGCGATCTGTGCGTAGATCTCGTCCAACGGATCAGCGGTCAAAGGCAAGAACACATCTCCGCCCGTCGTTTCCGCCAATGTTCGAACCCGCCTCATGAGCCGCGCATTACCAGGGTCGTTCTTTAAGAAACCGATGGCATACACCGTTACGTCAGAGGCCTTAACTAGATCAAGCGCTTCGCCATAAGACAGTTCACTCCGCGTGTCACCTCCGTCGGTATAGAGCACGAGAATCTTTTGTCCATCTTGGGCAGCCGCTCCGTCGAGATAGACCCCCAAGGCATCGTATAACGCCGTCCAGCCATCTGGCTTTTGGCCTCGAATACGCTCAATCAGCCTTGGGAAATCCGACTGCCGATAACGCCCAACTCTCACCTCGGTATCAAAATCCACAAGGGTAATGTCCTCAGCCTGACGGACAGTATTGAGGAATTTGATGGCCGCCGTTCTGGCAAGGCGTAGGTCCGTCTCCATACTCGCACTAGTATCGAACAAAAGCCCAAGGTGCAACGGTGGACTCGTTGCTTTAAGCGTGTTCGGACCTACAAAATAGCTGATTGACTGTTCAACGCCCTCTTCCTGGATTTCAAAATCACCTTCAACTAGATCCGTAACGAAATTCCCCTCACGATCGATTACGGTAACTCCGAATCGAACAAGATCGATACCAGTCGTAAACGTGGGCTGCGACCGAGCAACACTACACGGTGAAATAACCAGCGCAGCAGCAAGAAGAATAAATCGCGTCATTGATTGAGTTCGTCCGCGTGTTGACATGAGCTTCTGCTCAATCATACTGGAACTCTACTCGAAGGTAACGTCTCAGTTTGATCCGGCGATGTAATACCCTCTTCGCCTCACTAGTCCACGCGAATCATCTAGGATTTCGTATAATGGCCGATGAAACTGCATATGGAATCACAAATTTAGATTTACACGATAACGATGAAGTGTCTCGCCGTTTGCCAGGACGAGGCTGTCGCCAAAACGCTGCATCACGCCCTGGTACCAACATTCGAATTCACGTGCTTAGTGGAGAGGCAGCCTCTCGCAAGGCGACTACAGGACTCTGGCCTACCCTGCCTGGCAGGCGATCCCCGTCGTGCTGATAGTTACGTAAAGGCCGACGTAACCTCTCAGACGTGCGTAATCATAGAAGATCCAGGGAAGCGCGGGTTGAGGCGGATTCTAATGGCGGTGCAAGATGCTGGTGCGGCACTCCTCTATGTGCTCAAAACGCCAAATCTCCTACAGCGAAGCTGGAACGACGAATTACGTCTAGAATTTCCCGAGGTTACAGAATTAGACCTCGCTGAACTCCTCTCCGGTCCACTCCTTACCCAGCTTAGCCGGTCGACGACAAGGGCTAAGGTGCAGCAATATCAGCGTTACTTTGCCGATGCCGACCGCGTTCTGATCCTCTTACACAACAATCCGGACCCAGACGCTATGGCGAGCGGACTTGCGCTCCGGACAGTACTTCGACGAACGAAAACCACAGCAATTATCGGCGCCCTTGAGGATGTCACACGACCCGAGAACCTCCGGATGGAAAAGCTACTTGACATCCACGTCGAACGAATCACGCCTGATGCATTCAATGACTTCGACCGTATCGCTACTGTCGACGTACAGCCTCACTACTTCGGCAACGCACTACCCAAAGTCGATCTCGTGATAGACCATCACCCCGAGCAACCAGGATACACCGCTATCTACAAGGACATCCGGGCCGATTTCGGTTCAACATCAACAATATTGACTGAACACCTACGCGCGGTCGACCTCTCCATTTCTGAACGCACGGCCACAGCGATGCTCTACGCTATCAAATCGGACACCCTTTTCTTTGCACGCCACACCAATCGTTCAGATTTGGACGCCTTTACCTACCTGTATCCGCTAGCCGATGCCGCCATGATCCGGAAGATGGAAGGTGCGAAGATTACTCTTGAACGAATGGAATATGTTCATCGAGCAATGAAACATGGCGCCTTACATAACCAAGTGTTTACTGCGTTTCTCGGAAGCTCATCGCGTGAAGATTTCATCCCATATTTGGCGGACTTCTTCCTCCAACTCGAGGACGTGAAGTGGACTGTCGTCGCCGGCGTGGTCGACGACACGCTTATCGTCTCAGTGCGTAATCTTGGCTACACACGAAACGCTGGGGAGTTTGTGCGCCAAAGCTTTGCCGCTATCGGTAGCGCAGGCGGGCACCGCTCAATGGCCAAGGCATTGGTGCCACTTGAGAGTTTTCGAGAAAAGTTTGGTAATCTCGACGATGCCCAAGTTCCCCAAGCGCTACACCAATTAATTAATGCTTTTCTGAAAGATTAACCAGGGACCAGTCGCCGTAGGAACGATTGAAGACCTTACCTCCTACTGACCTCTCAACCCAGTGCTTGGTCGAGATCGGCAATTAGATCCTCTGAGTCTTCTAAGCCCACAGACAATCTCACCATGCCACCTGATATACCGGCAGCCCGTAATTCATCTTCTGATAAGCCATAATGCGAAGTGAGCACCGGTAGACTACACAGACTCTCCACCCCACCAAGACTCACAGCCCTAGCAAACACCTTTAGTCGATCAAAAAATGCAGACGCCCTTTGCAGGCCGCCATTAAGGTCGAGGCACACAATACCTCCGAAACCATGCATCTGCCGGGAAGCAATCTTGTGATCGGGATGCGACGTGAGTCCAGGATAATACCCCCGAGCCACCCGACGATCCGATTCCAGAAAGTTTGCAACCTTAAGAGCATTGGCGTTATGACGCTCAATTCTCACTGGCAGCGTTTTTAATCCTCGCCCCAGCGCATAAGCCGCCTGCGGAGCAAGCACGGTGCCAACCAAACGTCTCGCTAAACCAATAGNAGNTATGAGGTCANCCCGNCCGGCAATCNCNCCGGCAATNAGATCACTATGTCCGTTCAGATACTTCGTCGCNCTATGCATNCAAATGTCTACNCCCATCTCTAGCGGTGATTGNTTCANNGGNCTNGCAAATGTATTGTCGATTATTGATACGACNCCTCTCTCCCGGCAGGCTGAACTGATCGCCGCAATATCCANACATCGAAGCGTGGGGTTAATCGGCGACTCAAACCATAGGACTCTTGTCGCTTCACTAAGNACATNAGCTGGNGCCTTTANCTCATCAAGGCCGACAAACCGCGTTCTCACNCCAAAGTCAGACAGAACGTCACGGAGCAGACGATNGGTACCACCATAGATCGCTGAACAGCAAACAATCTCNTCATNNGACTNGAGTAAACTCACGAGCGTCGTTAAAGTCGCTNCCATTCCTGAAGAGAAAATCAANCCAGCCTCAGCACCTTCAAGNTCGGCTACGCTTTTCTCAACCGCTTCTACAGTGGGATTCTCATATCGNGAATAAAAATAGTNGTCCGATCGACCTTCGACATAAGCCTCNACGGCAGCNGCAGACTCGAACCTAAATGCTGTCGTCTCGTGAATCGGNGTCGTCAGAGGCGCTACCTTTGAAGAGTTCAATCGANTNNCNTTAATGNTCTGCGTTTCAAANTTCACACNCTCNCTCCTGTTNCNNCTNGACCTTTGGCNGTCAATCTCGGTNCGCNNATCGCAATCACTCACCTGAGGTTGCAATNACTGGATTAATGAACTGGCGATANGTGTCCTGGTATCCNTGNTCGACGAGTTCNACCACNGATTGCCGTCGATCCGANCGGTCATCGTATGCCCCAGAGAAATCGAGNGGACCAATCGGATTATGCGCAGGACGNATTAGGAACAGNCNCTGAAAGTGACCAACGCGGGCTGCAACAGCATCNCGGACAGAAGCACCTTCTATGGCNCCNAGATACTCCCCNACTCTTCCGCGTGCGTCNCGCCTTCCCGCACTGAGNGTGTGGGGCCCTGAGAGTTCGGCTGTCGGNGATACAACGATCACCTGCTCAACCCCAGCGTTNAGGACCTCTTCAAGAATCCGCGTAATGGCATCTNCGCGATCGGCAGCACGATGGACCTCGCCTCTCCATTGGCTGTCNGGCGCAAATGCGATCAGGTGAGGCTCTGTAACAACNGGTANACTGANCGACGCCNCCAAAGCGTCGAGTGCATGCNCGCGNGCCGTACCNGCAAGGTCCCAAGTTTCAGANGCCCGTCGTCCGCGTTCATCAGTTGAATTAAAGAANCCCTCNCGGTAAGGCTCGGCNAGTAGNGCAAATACTAGGTCCCGCCGAATATCAACATCNTGTACCGTNACAATCAGTTCGCGGAAACCAGGTTGGCCAAGATTGTCAGACAGTAACTCCGTATAATCGTTACTGATCTCACGNCCAACTGGCCTTTCCGTCACCGATACNCCGCGGATGAGCTCCCATAGCGCCTTCGTAAAGCNGTCGAGCACNCCGGTCGGTGTTAGAGGAACCACAANTATTTGCCACCATNCTGCNCCACGGGCCCGACGTCGNGATCGNAGGGAGCGGAGTACCGTGACGGCNAAAANTGCCAATAACAACAGTAGTAGGAAGACAACCANCCATGGNAAAATANTAGGTAGCGACATCGAATCGAACATNGCCAATAGTTGTTCGCTATACCCATCCAANAANGCAACGCCAGCANCGCCCTNGATCATTTGNAGCGACAAGACAATCGGATAGACCAATGCTGCACCCACCAGNANTACTAGCGGTAGAAGAANAGTGNCTANNGCCGTNCCGAACAAATACCCTGCTACGCGCAGAATGGGTCGCCAGCGATAGAACTGNCGAGTTAGACCACCNCGCCAGATTCCCTTTTCCTCCCAGAGNTTTNCTCCGCCATCGACNGCCGCAAACATNGCACTNACGGCNCCCANACCTCGCCCAGCAACCAGATCGANCCTAACNCCAGCTTCGTTCAGNGCTTGTAAAACGCCGGCATGATANGCACCAGCCGTGCCAGTNCCGTTGAGGACGAGNGCNGTCCGGAGGCTCGGTGAGTACGTCGGCTTGCGANCGTTTATGGTGGCGTCTGTCATTCAACCGTCGTGTACAGTTGTTAGCTTGATGAGCTCGAANTTCCGAGTGCCAGTTGGCGTGGGCACTTCTAACTCATCACCTTCCTCCTTGCCCACAACTGCACGACCAATCGGNGAGGCAGTCGAAATCCATCCCTTGTCAGGNTCAGCATCCTCAGGCATAACGAGNTGATAGGTCACCNTNNCTCCACCCAACTCTCGTAGTTCNACCGTGGAACCGAATCCAGCCCGATCTCTCGGNAGTTTCTCAAAGTTCATTAAGGAGATCTGGGATGCGCGCTCCTGGAGCATTGAAACCCTCGACTGAACCAACCGTTGACGCTCCTTCGCAGCCTGATATTCTGCATTTTCGCGGAGGTCCCCATGCTCACGAGCCTTCTTAATCTCCTTAGGGAGCTCGTGTTTGAGCTCTCGTTCGAGCTTCTGAATTTCATCATCGAAACGTTTAAGTAGTGGTCCTTTAACCATTGGAGTATGACGCCCACCTGACTCTAAGAATCGTCCACAGTCTCACCTCACAAGACTAGCACAGTCTGTTATTCTCCTTTGGTAGCACCGCGGTCTACTACAACAGGCCGTGGTTGTCACCGTATCGGGTGCTCCGACATGGACCGAATCTCTAGTCGAAGAAACGACATCGTCACCGCATTTCGTACCGCCGCCGACGGGCAGCAGGAACAGCTACTGCTCGATGGTAAGCATCTTGTTGAAGAGGCACTACGGGCTGACCTTTCCATCAAAACCCTAGCAATGACGGCTTCGCGCCTAGCTGATAACACTTTACTCGCAGAGTCATTGGTCGAAGTGGGCACTAAGGTGATTAGTGTTACCGAAAGTGTGATGGACGTAATTAGTCCGGTGGTTACTCCATCAGGAATTGTCGCTCTTGCTGAGCGGCCACCCGTAACAGTTGACGATGTCCTGCGTAGGACTCCCCAGTTCGTCGTTGGGCTGGTCGACGTCCAAAATCCTGGAAATCTTGGCGCTGTCATACGTACCGCGGAGGCCGGTGGGGCTACCGGGATTGCAGCAACCGGGAAAAGTGCCGACCCCTACGGCTGGAAAGCCCTACGAGGAGCGATGGGTGGAACGTTTCATATTCCAGTGACATGGCCCACTGCCTCGTTGTCGATCATTGCCGATGCTCGGGCGTCTGGACTCAAAGTTGTGGCTGCAACTGTGGGTGGTGGTAAATCGCTGTACGAGATCGATTTAACGGTGCCAACCCTGGTAATGGTCGGCGGTGAAGGCTCTGGCCTTTCGCAGGAGATCGTTTCCGCAACTGACCAAGCTCTTTTCATTCCAATGCTGGGCTCTGCCGACTCACTAAATGCTGCAACTGCCGCTGCCCTGATTATTTACGAAGCGTTTAGGCAACGTTACCTCGCCGGTGCTTCCTCATTGGAAGGTAACTGATGATGGAGTCGAACAACCTTTTCTCTGATCCCAATCAAGACGAATCTCAGGGTACTGCTTCGCCGCTCGCTGAACGAATGAGACCGCGGTCATTGGCTGAATTCGTCGGTCAACACGATTTGCTTGCACCTGGCCGCCCACTCCGAAAAGCGATTGAACTCGATACACTTCAATCAATTATTTTATGGGGTCCGCCAGGCACTGGAAAAACTACCGTCGCCAGACTAATCGCTGTCGATACACGCGCACACTTTATAGCCTTCAGCGCCGTGCTCTCCGGAATTCGAGAAATCAAGACTGTTATGGCCGAGGCCCAAGATGTACGAAAGCGGTTGGGCAAAAGCACGATTATTTTCATCGACGAAATTCATCGCTTTAATAAAGCTCAACAGGATGCATTCCTGCCTCGGGTCGAAGCTGGTGACATTACGCTCGTCGGAGCCACGACGGAGAACCCTTCATTTGAAGTGAACGCGGCACTCCTCTCACGATCTCGAGTTTTTGTCCTAAAGCCATTAGAAGTAACTGACCTCATAACTATCCTCACACGCTCCCTCGACGATCAGGAACGTGGGCTTGGTGGCTGCGGTCTGACAGCAACGTCGGATGCCCTAGAAGCAATTGCTCGGCATGCAAACGGTGATGCCAGAGTAGCGCTAAACCTACTCGAACTCGCAGCAACGTTGGCCCAGAGAGAGGCCCCGGAAAGTGAATTACAGCAAGATGGCTTACCGATAACCATTGATACATCTTTACTTGCCGATTTACTCCAACGGCGAGCTCTCCTCTATGACAAAACCGGCGAAGAGCATTTCAATCTCATCTCGGCTCTCCATAAGTCGATGCGCAATAGCGACCCTGATGCGTCGGTCTACTGGCTTGCCAGAATGCTCGAAGCAGGTGAAGACCCACTTTACATTGCACGCCGCTTGGTTAGGTTTGCCT
>PBHT01000013.1 GCA_002720285.1 Acidobacteriota bacterium
TTAAACAGGAGTTCTGCTGTCCCACGGCCGCCTACCAAGTGAGCGGGGAATATGCAATGGTCAAGGCCGCTGTGGCCAACGGCTGGGTGGACGAGCCGAGAGTGGTCATGGAAACCCTCACCTCAATTAGGCGTGCTGGGGCTGATATCATCATTACTTATTTTGCACGATACGCGTCCAGCTTACTGAAGTAACACGGTGACGGCCCCGTCACTTCTAGAACGCCGTGATATCTTCTGCCCATGCCTAGCTCCACCTCTGGCTCATCACGACGTTTGTTTGCGCGTGCACGACGAGTGCTTCCGGGTGGCGTTAACAGTCCAGTTCGTGCATTCAAGGCTGTTCAGGGTCAACCTCCGTTCATTGCTCGAGGAACCGGCGCGCATATAGCCGACGTAGACGGTCGTCGCTATATCGATTACGTCATGTCGTGGGGACCGTTAATCCACGGACACGCCCCCGCTGGCCTCACTAAAGCTCTCGTCACTGCTACGAAACGTGGCACCAGTTTCGGCGCACCGACCGCCCTAGAAGTGCAGCTGGCCGAACGTGTCTGCTCGCTTGTCCCATCTATAGAACGAGTGCGCTTTGTCAATTCGGGTACTGAGGCAACGATGACCGCGCTCAGACTTGCGCGGGCGGCGACAAGGAAGGACAAGATTATTAAGTTTCAGGGTTGTTATCACGGACATGCGGACCCCTTACTTGTTCAAGCTGGTTCCGGCGCTTTGACGCTGGGTGTTCCGACGAGTCCTGGTGTGACAAAGGCGAGTGCAGCAAACACTCTCGTCGCAAATTACAACGACCTTGAGTCGGTTAAACGGCTTTTCAGGATACACCGACGGAAGATTGCCGCAGTGATAATCGAGCCGATTGCTGGCAACATGGGCGTGATTCCACCGCAAAAGGGATTTCTCGAAGAGTTGCGGGAATTGTGCGACCAAAGTGGAGTTCTACTCATCTTTGACGAGGTTATCTCTGGTTTTCGAGTGGCATTAGGCGGTGCCCAGACCATCTTCGGCGTCAAGCCTGACCTAACTTGCCTCGGAAAGATCATCGGGGGCGGATTACCAGTTGGCGCCTATGGTGGCCGCGCAGACCTCATGACCCATATCGCGCCCGATGGGCCTGTATATCAGGCGGGCACCTTATCGGGTAATCCGCTGGCGATGACTGCTGGAACCTGGACACTTTCAAGGTTGTCGGAACGGCTGTATCACCAACTGGCCAAGTTAGGTGATCAGCTTGCCGAGGGACTGGCTGAGGTGGCCTCTGAAGCCGGAGTCCAACTGCGTGTCAACAGTTTCGGTTCGATGGTGACACCCTTCTTCACAAACCGGCCCGTTTGTAACTACCGGTCAGCCACCGATGCTAATACAAGGCTCTACGGTGTGTTTTTTCGGTCCATGTTGAGACACGGTATTTACCCCCCACCATCACAATTTGAGTCTTGGTTCCTCTCAGCTGCCCACGAAGCACACGATATCGAACGAACTATTGACGCTGCGAGGCTGGCAATGAGAGCTGTCGCGCGTAGCTAGTCAGCCCAGCCAACGTTCAGCAACTTAACCGAGATCACCGGCCAAGCCACAAAAAATGAATCTGGACATTCAGTCATGATTGAGTTCGTACTCGCGCTGTGCCCGAACCCTCTCATCAGCTTGCGATGCGTCTCGGCGTTTTGCTGCTCTTAAGCCTAACTGCTTCGTAACTGGGGAGTGCACGCTGGATAAGGATGGCACACGATCGAGGTCTTTCTTCGCACACTTCGGACAGAGCGGGATAGTGTTCTGCCGAACGAGAACCTCGAACTCATGGCCACAACCGTTGCAGGAATATTCGTAAATCGGCACTAGGACACCTTCAAGAAATGGTGATGCCGCAATACATGCGTGCTAGCCCTCACGTGTAGAGATATAATTCCACACGATCCGTGACAAAAAGATCTCACCACAGCACGCTCGTCTCGACTGTCAAGCCTATTTTCGGAGCGATCGCTTCACCTTCTTTAAACTAAGAGGACACTATGACACGTCATGCGTGGTTTTGCTTCCTTCTCACGTTGAGTCTCACCACGACGCCTCTGATTGGCCAAGAAGACAACCGTGTGGCCACCGCAAACTACCAACTAGCAGCCCGTTTTGCTCCGTACAAATTAAATAGGCTTATTTACAGCACCACGGTCACGCCTCATTGGATCGAGGGGAGTGACCGGTTCTGGTATGAGTGGGAAACCTCAAACGGTAAGTCATTCTATTTGGTCGACCCAGCACAAGGCACTAAAACAGCCGTCTTCGACAACGACCGAATTGCTGCTGAATTAACCAGGCTAACGAAGGACCCTTGGGACGGACAACACTTGCCGATTCGGGGAATCAGATTTATTGACCAAGACACACTCCAGTTTGAGGTTCAATCGTCACAGGATGAAGAGCGTGACGAGGTTGGGAACCGAACCGAGGAAGAGCAGGACCAAGAAGGTCAGAACGATAGCGACGGAATCAAGGCCAGCAAGAAGCGGGTCTTCCACTTCGAGTACGACGTGACTACCAGAACACTTCGGCAACTCGAGAACTGGGAGGGCCCTGACAACCATCCAGCGTGGGCCAGCGTATCACCTGATGGCAACACGGTTGTGTTTGCACGAAACCACAATTTGTACGCGATGACCGGTGAGGCCTACCAACAAATTCTTGAGGCTCGACGCGGGAAGGACGAGGACGAAGCCAACGAAGCTGAAGAAGGCATCGAGGTAAATGAAACTCAACTCTCAACAGATGGAGAAGAACATTACAGCTACGCCGATCGTGATCGTGGTGATACCGATACAGAGAAGGCGAAGAACAGGGAGAAGCGCAAGCACGCTAGCATCTCGTGGGCCCATGACTCTCGGTACTTTGCGATCGTTCGGCTCGACCAGCGCCAGACAGGCGACCTATGGGTAATCCACTCCGTGGGAAACAGACGCCCAGAACTCGAAACATATAAATACGACATGGCCGGGGAAGAGAAGGTCGCGCAGCGTGAAATTCGGATTTATGACCTTGAATTGAAGCGGATGATTACAGTGGGCGCCGACAGGTTCAAGGACCAGCAGGTCGGCATCTGGAACGATCGGAGGTTCGAATATCCCGACAGCGATGAGCCAGAGCGTGATCTCTGGTTATCGGATGCGTCGAATGAATTGCACTTCTGGCGTCAAAGTCGAGACCGTCACAAGGTCGAAGTTTGCGTCGCTGACACCGTTACGGGAGAGGTACGCGTTCTGTTCGAAGAGGAGCTTAATACCTACGTGGAAACTCAACCGCTCGAGCGGCTGGCATCCGGCGACTTACTCTGGTGGTCAGAACGCGATGGCTGGGCACATTTGTACCGCTATGGTCAAGATGGTATGCCCAAACGTCAATTAACCGAGGGTGCTTGGTCCGTCCGACGAATCGTCGGCATTGACGACGCTGCGGGTGTTGCCTACGTCATGGCAAACGCCCGCGAGCCCGAGGAGGATCCGTACTATCAGCACCTGTACCGAGTAAACCTTGACGGCACTGGAGTCGAGCTGCTTAACCCTGGAAACTTCGACCACCGAGTCTATATTGGCGAGTCAAATCGATTCTTTGTCGACAACTACTCGCGAGTAAATACGCGTCCCAGCACAGCACTCGTTAGCGTCGACGGGAAGAGGGTCCTGGACCTAGAAGAGGCTGACTTCTCACAGCTCATGGCTGCTGGATACGAGTTTCCCGAACCCTACAGTGTCAAGGCTGATGACCGCATCACCGACTTGTATGGCGTCATGTATAAACCGTTTGATTTCGATCCAACGAAAAAATATCCGATTATTGAATATGTTTATCCTGGACCCCAGACGGAATCGGTATCAAAGTCATTTTCAACTAACCGCTACGAAACAGCACTTTCACAATTCGGCTTCATAGTGGTCACCGTGGGCAACCGGGGGGGGCACCCGGCTCGCTCGAAGTGGTACCACAACTATGGCTACGGGAACCTTCGTGACTATGGCCTCGCCGACAAGAAAGTCGCGATTGAACAACTGGTAGACCGACACGAGTTCATTGACCAAGACCGCGTGGGTATTTATGGACATTCAGGTGGAGGATTCATGTCGACAGCCGCTATGCTCGTCTACCCTGACTTGTTCAAGGTCGCCGTGTCGTCGTCTGGTAATCACAATAATGATGTTTACAACAGCTTTTGGTCAGAGAAACATCACGGCATCAAAGAAGTCTTGAGTGAAGATGGTGAAGTGAGTTTTGAGTATGACATCGACAAGAACTCGGACCTTGCACAAAACCTGCAGGGGCACCTATTACTCACAACGGGTGACATCGACAACAACGTCCACCCAGTAGGGACGTTGAGAATGGCAGAAGCGTTGATCAGGGCTAATAAACGCTTCGACTTCTTCGTGTTTCCAGGCCAACGCCATAGCTATGGAGACATGGGAGACTACTGGTTCTGGTTACGTGCAGAGTATTTCGTGGAACACTTACTCGGCGATCTCCACTGGGACCCGGATATCAAGGAATTGAATCTCGTGAGAGATGACGTGCCTGCATCAGCACCACCGCGGACCCCACCGGAGTGAACTACAAGGTCACTCACCTGCTTCGTTCTGAAGTTATATCTGGTGAGTTAAACGCCGCTATTTCGATAGACGTGAAACGTGAACTCGACACTTTACACACCCTATGACAACACCGGTCTCTAGTGAACGTCATTCCTGACCACGCCAAAGAAGTAGAGTGGTGGGGGTGATTGGTAGACAAATCTGGACGTCAACCCAAATGCTATTATCGGAGGTGTGGCTAAGTTGAAGATGCGTCGAACGGTCGGGGTAAGAGTCGGCAATGTTCAGATTGGGGGCGGTGCGCCGGTGGTCGTGCAGTCGATGACGATGACCGACACAGCCGATGCAGCGGCCACCGCAGAACAGTGTGCTGAGTTAGCTAAGGCTGGGTCGGAATTGGTACGAATCACAGTCAACGTCCCCGAAGCAGCCAACGCGGTCCCTGAAATTCGGCAACGCCTCAACGATCAAGGCCTTGTCGTGCCGCTTGTAGGCGATTTCCATTACAACGGGCATCAACTGTTAATGCGACACCCTGACTGCGCGCGGATACTCGATAAGTTCCGGATCAATCCTGGTAACGTCGGAACTGGCGATCGTCGGGACGAGCAATTCACTACGATTTGCAAGATCGCTCGCGATCATGGAACACCGATTCGGATTGGAGTAAATGGCGGTTCACTCGATCAGGACCTAGTCACGGCGAAGATGCAAGAGAATACAGACCGCAATCTGGGTCGCTCGTCAGAAGAAATCATCAACGAATGCCTCGTGTTGTCAGCGCTGCAGTCAACCGAGTTGGCGCTCGAGGCCGGGTTGCGCAAAGACCAGATCGTGATCTCTTGTAAGGTCTCACAACCAGATAATCTTATTTCCGTTTACACCGACCTAGCTGCTCGGACTGACCAGCCGCTCCACCTCGGCCTAACCGAGGCTGGCATGGGTATTAAAGGAATGGTCTGGTCCTCGGCGGCGATGGGCATACTGCTTAACCAAGGGATCGGTGACACGATCCGGGTTTCGCTCACGCCGCAGCCCGGGGGCGACCGCCGTAACGAGGTGACAGCGGCCTGCGAATTACTGCAGTCACTCGGGTTGCGGGCCTTTGCTCCAAGCGTCACTGCCTGCCCCGGGTGTGGGCGGACAACGAGCTCAACGTTTCAGGAACTTGCCGAGCGAATCCAAGCTTATGTGCGAGATATGATGCCGGAGTGGAAGAAAGATTACGATGGCGTTGAAGAGATGCGTTTGGCAGTCATGGGCTGCGTCGTTAACGGACCGGGCGAATCAAAAGCGGCCAACATAGGTATTAGTCTGCCCGGAACTGGTGAAGCGCCCCTCTGCCCCGTCTATATTGACGGAATCCACACTACAACGCTTAAGGGTAGCTACGAGGAACTAGCGGAAGCCTTCCGTGCGCTGGTTGATGACTACGTAGCTGAACATTATCCTCGTAAACCAGCTCGGGAATCTGTCTGAGCACCTTCGGACACTCTCCGATGCCGGTCAAGCTAATCGCCATCGACATCGACGGCACACTACTCGATAGCTCGTCCAGACTGCCAGAAAACAATCTGAGCGTGCTGCAAGAAGCCTCAAGGCACGGTGTCGACATTGTCCTAGTCACCGGACGCAGTTTTCATCATACTCGTGAACTTGCGCTCCAAATGCCCGCACGGACGATATTAATCTTGAACAATGGATCAGTCGTCAAGGACCAGTCAGGTGCGACCTTAGCTTCTCATACTCTGCCGGCCGAGACGGCACGTTACATCGTGAAGGAAACACGTGCTGTTCGCGACGGCGCCGCCGCAATATTCGATCGGGACGATGACAGACAATTTCTTTGCGAGCGGATCGATTGGACGCATCCACATCGAAGGCATTACTTCGAGCTACACAACGCATGGATCACACAGGTCTCGTCACTGGCGACCGAGCTAACTGAGGACCCATTGCAGCTAGGATTCACAGGCGACGTTAGCAGCATGCGCGAACTCGCGGAGCTTCTTACATCTCTTCCGAGAGCTGCTGAGTACTCCCATGCGTTGACTGAGTATCAACTGCGCAACTTTTCCCTACTCGACGTACTTAGTCCGGGCCGCTCTAAAGGACGAACGCTTGCTGAGTGGTCCACGCAACGAGGCCTGACACCCAGCGAAGTGATGGCCATCGGTGATAACCTCAATGATCGTGAGATGCTAGACTTCGCTGGCATCCCAGTAGTGATGGGAAACGCCACGCCTGGTTTGAAAAAACACGGATGGATTCAAACAGACACTAACGATGAAGAAGGCTTAGCCAAAGCCATCATCAAATACGCCCTAAAAAGAAGCTAGTAACCGGCCGTTACGATTCGGTAACAATCCTACTGAAAGCATTTTCTCTCAGTTGCGTCATACGCCTGCCCCACACCATGAGAAGCAATAGCGACACAACAATCAACCCTGCTGACAAGCCAATCCACAACCCAACCACGCCGTAGCCCAACACGAAGCAGATTGTATAACCGAGCGGCAAACCAAATGCCCAATGACCAGCCAGATTCAAGAACATCGGTGTTCGGGTATCACCAAGTCCTCGCAAGGCCCCGGTAAGTACTCCCTGCAGTCCATCGAAAATCTGAAAGATTGCAGCTACGAAAAGTAATGTGACCCCAAGATCGACCACTGTTAAATCCACTGTAAAGAGACCCATCAGTCGGCTAGGGATGAGCAAGAAAATAGCAGAAGCGCAGGCCATGCAGAACACTCCCAGCATCACAGCGGTCCATCCCGCTTGATTAGCCCCATATGTGTCTTGGCGACCCACGGCGTGGCCAACACGCACCGCAGCAGCCGACGCTAGGCCCAGCGGTACCATAAAGGTAAAGCTGGCCATGTTCAGGGTAATTTGGTGAGCTGCAAGCGCTACCGGCGCCAAGCGGCCAGCCAGTGCGCTAGCGGCCGAGAACACTCCAACTTCCAGCGTCACTTGCATGGCCGCCGGAAGCCCAAGCCATAACAGTTGCCTTAATCGTGAGCGCTCAATCACCCAGGACACNCGNCTAAGCCCGTAGTCGGTACGAGCATCACGCCAGACCACNACGGAAAGTAANCCAAGCGCCAAATAGCTCCGTGAAATGAAGGTGGCCCATCCCGCACCGTCTACGCCGAGGGCGGGCGCTCCGAGATTCCCGTGAATCAACATCCAATTGGCCAACACATTCACAAGGTTNGCCNTCAGCAGGATAANCATGGTCGGCTTAACCACNCCCATCGCCTGGAGGTAACGACGAAAAGCTGTATACANAAGCAACGGCNAGACACTCCAGGTTACGATTCGCAAATATGGCTCAGTCAGATTNAGCACGGTTAGGTCAAAACCCCAGAGATCGAGACGGGCAATCGCCACCCATGCAACCAAGGTCAGTGGAATTGTGAGNATCNCGCTCATNACGACNCCGTGCACAAACCACCGGTGACATTCATCGNGTNGGCCCGCNCCGAACGANTGGGCAATGACAGTGTCGAGCCCNAGAAGAACGCCAATCCCAAAGACCGCCAGAGCCAAAAACAGCATGGAGCCCACGCCTACTGCACCAATCGCNGATGGCCCAAGNGCCCTGACCATCAGNATGTCAACAGTTCCCATCGTGACCCAACTCATTTCGGCGACGACAACTGGAACAGCGAGATTCAACATTGGNCCAANTTCTCGCCGTAATCCTAGCCACCGCTGNNNCATCACGGACATGGTNCGCGGTGNGNGAAGAATNTGAATANGNTGAAATNAGTCATGGAACATTAATTACTTCGTGCGGAANGCNGAGNTCCACTTAATTCATCGGCCCGGTGGTGCAGACACAATCNCCACCGACCNTGACTGGTCGGTGTTTGAACANATGGTGGCTNAGGCCGATTTAGGCCGGACGCAAAAGCAAGCCGCNGAATCAGTGANACCGNANGNCGCTACTGGGTTGACGAACCTGGCAACGACGGCATTTGNTCGCCCANCCGTGGCAGCAATTCGTCCCTCATCGCNAGNTGGTACACCGCCGCCGCAATTGCAATGGCCGATTTGATGGCATCCTGCTCAATGACACGCTCGTAGGTGTCCAAGNTCGTGTGCCAAGTATAGGTTCCATACTGAATCGGATCCTGGCGCATNCCAATCCCCGGGAGTCCNGCTTCNTTGAACGACGTGTGGTCTGAACCGCCNCGGCGACGGCTCATCGTGGCGCCTGCACCGACTACACCGAGATCGCTAAATGGTGCCAACGCCATTCTCAGCACCTCGGCAGCTTCGCGTGGGCCGAATACCGTCGCCGCACGTGCCTGGCCGGTCCCTGAGTCAATATTGAAATACCCTCCGAACTTCGCNTGGGCAGGCTTCGGGTNCTCCACCGAACCGAAATGCTCCTTCACATAGGCTTGTGAACCCAGCAGTCCCTGNTCCTCACCGCCCCANAATGCAACNCGGATNGTCCGCCTGGGTTCAACACCGATCGCCTGCAGGATGCGAGCAGCCTCCATCATCACCGTAACACCGATACCGTTATCAGTCGCACCGGTCGCCGCGTGCCATGAATCTAAGTGCCCACCCAGCATGATCACTTCGTCTGCTTTGTCGGTGCCAGGAATCTCAGCAATCGCGTTGAAACTGNTCTNGCCTTCCGGATACCAGCTGTTGACGATATCAACCTCTANCTCCACTTCACCGTGACGCAGCAGACGNGNGATCCGNCCAAAATCTTCGTTCCGCATNACTANNGTAGGCGGNGCCTCCTCAACGTCATACGTTCGGTTACTGAATGCACGAATTTGCCCATGGTCTCGACCGGCGTCNTTTACTTGCACCGCCGCACCCGCTTCTTTTAGAAACTTCGCGACGCGCTGCGCGACCTGACGACCCGATAACANGCCGTCGTCAGCNCGCATTGGACCTGCCGNCCGTTGCGGCTGAGAGGTCGGANCNTTGTTCGGGTCNTANTGAGCACTCANCTCCGCATAATCGCGACGGCGTGGTGGACCATCGATCGTCACAGGCACTACACTTGCCTCGCCAACNAGAACGATCTTGCCAGCAACATCGTCCGCAACATCGTCCAAGTGCGCCACAAGCTNGGCCTCGTCTAGCCGGNCAGGCAGAANTAGTTGATACACGGTCGCTCGAACGGGTCCTTCAGTACTAGGNGTCCANGCCAAAACTTCGGCAACAAGCGGGTCCTTCACCGGCGCCAGTAAATGTGCCGTCATACGCTCATTCAACCAGCCCGGATGACCGAAATCCCATGGCTCTAAATGCCCATTCGTCAAGCCCCACGCCTCCATCTGCTCAACTGCCCANCGTGCAGAAGCCTCGTGATTTGGTGATCCGGTCAGTCGTGGTCCATAGACATCAGTCAAATGGTGCAACGTATTCATAATCCTTGAGTTGGTCGTTGCCTCACGACGAATTTTCCAATTAATCACGGNGTCGACACGCTCATCGAACGCCTGTGTGGCGACCGANAAACAAACGGTAAGNAGCACTGCANAATGCGCGAGCTTNAACTTNAAAATCATGGATACCTCGTGATCATCTCCACGGCATTAGTGCTTCGAGCCANGTAATGCGTGTTAAATCGTTATAGATAACGGTCACCATCAACATCATTAAGACGACGAAGCCAGCCAGTAGCATCTTCTCCTTGACACGNACACTAAAGTCACGCNGCGANGCACCCTCAAGCGCGAGAATGAAGATGTGACCACCATNGAGCACNGGAATCGGCAGGAGGTTCAAGATGCCCAAGTTTAAGCTNATCATNGCCATNAGCGTGAAAAGTGCNACAAATCCGANCTGGGCAGCACCACCCGANANCTGTGCAATGCCGACNGGTCCCATGAGTTGTTTTGGTGATGTCTCGCGGGTCANGAGGCCCCANAAGGTCTGAAAGATCAGACCCGACCACTGGTAGTTCTGTTCGATNCTNAACTGCACAGCTTGTAGAGGTCCCGGCTCAACTATTCGGACCTCGTACGGACTTAGGCTAACGCCGATCAGTCCCACATCCCCNTTCAACGCAGGTCTTACCGTNATGTCCTGCTCCACACCATCACGCGACACAGTGAGNTTCAGTAATTGACCTGGGTTGCTATTGATCCGCGTTATCAGCGTGTCACGGGTCGCCGGTTCTCCCTCAACCGCCACAATGACATCANCTGACTTGATACCAGNCTGGGCAGCTGGCTCGCCTGGTACAACATCGCGGATCTGNGGATACAACTGCGGNAAGACTCCGAGGTCNCCGANCTCAAACTCCGTNCTCGTNCTTGGTGTCACNGGTANCACTAAGGATTGNCCGTCCCGAAGAACAACAACTTCCAANTCGCGCCCAGCCCGTGACATTACGGAAAGGAAGAGCGNTTCCCAGTCCGNCNNGGATTCACCCGCNACACTGAGAATCAAGTCTCCCGGAAGAATNCCNCTGGTTTCGGCAGGNGAGNCCTCAACAACAACACCAACGACCGGTGCTTGCTCTTCGTAAGCTGGCACCTCGGCGCCCTGATATAACACGATGGCCATNACGACGACGGCGAGTACGATATTCATGGTTGGNCCCATGACCAAGACCTGGAAGCGTTGCCACTTGGTCTTCGATAGAAACTCNTCATCNTGTCCGGCNGAGGCCTCATCGGGGCTCTCACCGGCCATCTTCACGTAACCTCCNAGCGGAATCGCGCTTATGCAATAATCCGTGTCACCTCGCCGAACAGTTAATAACTTCGGACCGAAACCAAGAGAGAACGTCAACACTCGTACGCCGATGCGTCGGGCCATNAGGTAATGACCCAACTCNTGCACAAACACCAGCACTCCGAGTACGAAAACAAACGCCACCAGACTCGTTAGCACTCTANCCTCNCNTCTTCAACCAGCCGGACCGATGGTCGGCCAAGNGTAGCGCGACAGACNACCCCACGCGCTTCACNCTGATTGTACCTCTGGGAGCAGTTCACGTGAAAACTCGTGTGCCCAGCGATCCACATCACGCACCTCNGCCAGTGTACNGATNGGAGTGTTTTCCATATTGGTTCNGGCATTCAGANCGCGCTCAATCAANATAGGAATCCCGATGAAGGGNAACTTACCTCNGAGAAAAGCAGATACCGCAACCTCGTTGGCTGCGTTTAGGACAATCGGTAGCGCACCCTCCGTCCGCAATGCACGGTAGGCNAGTCCCAAGCAAGAAAAACGCTCAAAGTCAGGTTGNTGGAACTCTAGTGGCCCGCAGNTTGAAAGGTCCAGCGTCTCCACNCTGGCGTTCCATCGGTCAGGGTACGAAAAAGCATACTGAATCGGCAGCCGCATATTGGTAATGCCCAACTGAGCAATGACTGATCCATCNCACAGTTCGACCATCGAATGGACAACTGACTGAGGGTGCACNAGAACNTCAATGTCATCAGCNGNCATNCCAAACAACCAGCGNGCTTCAATGACCTCCAACCCCTTATTCATCAACGTGGCNGAGTCAACGGTGATCTTATCTCCCATGTTCCATGTCGGATGGCGTAGCGCGTCCTCAGGCCGAACGGTTTTCAGACGCTCAGGCGGCCATTCGCGAAAGGGGCCCCCTGACGCAGTTAAAATCAAACGCCGAACATCTGAAACAGATCGACCGTGCAGACACTGGTGGATCGCGTTGTGCTCGCTATCGACGGGAAGAATCGCAACACCGCGCCGTCGGGCAGCTTCCATCACAAGACCCCCAGCTACCACCAGCACCTCTTTGTTCGCGAGAGCAATCGTCTTTCCTGCCTCGATCGCCAATAGGACTGCCTCAAGTGCAGAGGTGCCAGAAGAAGCGCATAGCACGATGTCAGCTTCGGGATGTGTCGCCACGGCAGCAAGGCCTTCAGGGCCAGCGTGCAACGCAACCCCCCTAGTGCCATCAACACCCAGCGCCCTTCGCACTTCGGTTAAAGCATCGGGTGTGGCCATCCCGATGACATTAGGCTTAAAACGCACCGCCTGTTCAGCGAGGCGTGCCGAATTCTCCCCAGCCGCAAGACCAACGACGCGTAACGCGTCGGAATTGGCTTCCACGACCGCCAGTGCGGTAGTGCCAATGGAACCAGTTGACCCAAGAATCGCGATACTTTTCACGCTCACATTCCCCTGATCACAACGTCGAAGAGTGGAATGGCAAAGAGCCAACTATCGAGGCGATCCAGAATGCCACCATGGCCTGGGATCAACCCCGACGCATCTTTCACACCAGCCTCGCGCTTTAACTTCGATTCGAACAGATCGCCAATAATCCCGAATCCCGCCAATGCAGCACCGAATGCCCCAGCTTGTAACGGTTGAAACCCCAAACCACTCCATTTTCCAACTACTACCACCGCCACAGCACCTGCCACGATTCCGCAAATCGCGCCTTCTACAGTCTTCTTCGGACTTATGGTCGGGGCCAGTGCACGACGGCCTAGCGCTCTACCTCCGTAAAACTGCGAAATGTCGCTCGCCACGATGACGAACAGCAATAGAAATACTAGCTCTGGTCCTTGCCTCAAATGAATGGCAGCGAGGGTCCCTATTGGAAGTCCCACGTAAAGCGGTCCGAACAGTCCAACGGTGTAGAACCAACCATCCGAACGTTGAACACTACCTCTACCGACCGCGGCAGCACCCACAGCGACCATTGCGGTCATAAGAACCGGCGCCACCGCGTAGTCCCAAGCGATGGACGCGCAAATCGCTAGTCCGGCTACCACAACAATTCCAGTTGGCACAGCCATGCCTACCCGTTCTGCCAATCTCGCATACTCGACCAGGGCAAGCAGTACGACAATCTCTGCAAGAACGAACGTTACCCAGGGTGGCAGCCACCAAAGCGTCCCAACAAGAACTGCCAATATGACTAGAGCACTGATTACACGCTTCATGTGCTTAGATCCCTGTCAGGAACTCATTCCAAAATCGTGGGCGAGAACCAAGAAAGACGGTAGTCGCCTATCCGGCAACAACCGGACGGTTGATTCCACCGTAACGCCGCTCTCGCCTCTGATAAGCAAGAAGCGCTTCGAACAAATGGCGACATCGGAAATCCGGCCAGAGGGTCTCTGTCACCCAAATTTCTGCGTAGGCGATCTGCCACAACAGAAAGTTGCTGACTCGCATCTCGCCGCTCGTCCGGATAAGTAAATCCGGATCAGGCTGTCCGGCTGTGTAAAGAAAGCCTGCAAAGCGCTCTTCGTCGAGATCATTTGCACAAATGCCCGCATCCATCGCACACCGTGCGGCATCGACGATCTCCGCTCGCCCGCCGTAGTTTAGAGCGATGTTAAACTGCATAGAGGTGTTAGCCTCGGTCTGTCGAGTAGCAAAAGCCAACTCGTCACGGATATCTGGAGTAAGCTCATCTCCACGCCCAACGACATTGAATCGAATGTTGTTATCTAGGAGTGTTCTCAATTCCTGACGCAGGTAACGCTTGAGCAGCGTCATCAGCGTAGCAACCTCGCCAGGCGGACGCTTCCAATTCTCAACTGAGAACGCGTAAAGCGTCAGCACCTGCACACCGAGTCGCGCAGATGCCTCGACCACATCACGTACCGAGTCGATGCCGGCTCGGTGACCATGGACACGTGGCAAACCTCTCTGTGCCGCCCACCGTCCATTCCCATCCATTATGATGGCCACGTGGGTGGGGAGACGTTCAAAGTCGATTTGGCTAGCCAGTTCGGCTTCCGCCGAATCTTGTTCAACCCAACTTAGGACATCGTCCAGGCCCATGCGTCTGCCAGCCGGCCGGTGCTCGAGGAAAAGTGAGCGTGAAGGACCGACCGAAACCCCTTAGAATGACGATGATACAGGCTGACCAGATACGGTTCAAGGAAACGCCGAGTGACGACAGGCCTTAGTAGTTGACCCGCACAAGAAATAGGCCTTCGGCAGGGGCCGTCGGTCCTGCTTTAGCACGGTTTCGCGACTCTAGCACCCGAGCAATATCAGCTGGCACTCGCTGCTGCGTACCAACCTCAACGAGGGTTCCAACGATTGTTCGAACCATGTGACGGAGAAAACCGTTTCCCTCCACTTCGATCGTCATGAGCCGGCCACCTCCAGCAGTACGATCCAGATCGCCCTCATTAACATCGAGACGACTAATCCGGCGAACGGAAGTTATTACGTCGCTTCCGGTTGTCTGAAACCCGGCAAAGTCGTGCTCGCCAAGAAATGCCTTGCCTCCGTCCTGCATAGCCCTGCAATCCAATGGTTTCTCGATATGCCAAGCGTAACGACGCTCAAACGGACTCACAAAGGGACCGGTAACAACCCTATACCGATACACCTTGCCCACAGAACTCTTCCTAGCATCAAAGCTCTTAGGCATCTCAATCGCCTCAAGGACTCTGATGTCAGGAGGCAGCATGGCATTGAGCGCGCGGCCTAAGTCAGCCACTCCAATGGCGTGAGTGATTCGTGCACTCGCTACTTGCCCAAGCGCGTGTACGCCCGCATCAGTCCGCCCTGCGCCAATAATTGTGACCGGCGCACCCTCGATGCGCCTAAACGAGTCCTCGATTAGTCCTTGTATCGACCGTCCGTTCGGTTGCCGTTGCCAACCAACATACCCAGAACCTTCGTAAGCGATCGTAAGCTTGATGGTTCTGTGCATCACAGAAAGTAATATGGCGCCAACTCAGTCAAGTGAAGGGATTACCGAGGGTTTGAATCCGGCCGTGAGCCTGGCTTGACAATTGGAGTCTTAGACTGGCAAAGCGGGCAGCGACCCGGGTCGTAGGTAGGAAGTTCTACCCTGGCCAAGGCGAACCATGGCACATCCAATTCTGTGCCGAAACCCCGGTCGATGATTGCTGCTGCACCAACAACTTCAGCACCCGCTTGCCGCGCAAGTTCGATCGTTTCACGCGTTGATTTACCTGTAGTGATGACATCCTCAACCACAAGAACACGCTCACCCGGCACAAGAACAAATCCCCTTCGCAGGCTCAAGTCGCCTGCTGTCCTCTCAGCGAAAATACCCCGAACGTTGAGCCCGTGTGCAACCTCATGGCCGATGACAACGCCGCCCATTGCAGGGGAAAGCACCGTTACTGGGTCCCACACTCCTGCACGCACCGCAATGGCTTCGCCAAGGGTGCGGGCATGCGAAGGATGCTGAAGCACCTGCGCACATTGGAGGTATCCTTGACTGTGTAAACCTGACGAAAGCCGGAAGTGACCAAGCGAGAGGGCTCCAGCGTCTCTAAACAATTCAAGGATTTGGTCTGAATTCATAATGAAGGGAATATCGTCTAGATAGCCCCTAAAGGACGAAACTGTACCGCCACGATACGGTCACTTCGGAACCGTCTAAGGGCCCCATCCCTGACCTTCGAAACGTTACCGTCGCCCTAGTATACAATTGACTCAAACTTACTTTCGGTCTTGAACGTCTATACAGGCACAAGGCTGAGGCAACTCGCCGGAACGCTTGAAACGTGCCCGGCGCAGCTCTTGTAGGTATCCAAGTTTGTTGACCCGCTGAGTGATTCGCCCACAGAGGAGAGTGATAGTCATGATTGGGGAAGTTTTTCAACGGTTGTTCGCCCTGGGAGTTGTGGCGATTTCTTTGTTGTGTGTCATGTCCGCGTCAGGTCAGACGCTGGCCAGATACGAACGGTCTTCCGTGCTCGAAGGAATTCGACTTAGTGAAGGCTTAGTTC
The DNA here is from genome assembly GCA_002720285.1 of Acidobacteriota bacterium. Classification (GTDB taxonomy): domain Bacteria; phylum Acidobacteriota; class Vicinamibacteria; order Vicinamibacterales; family UBA823; genus UBA11600. The sequence goes on from PBHT01000013.1 coordinate 16,291, forward strand.
TACAGCAGGTCGAAGACGAACAGATGGGAAACCAGGCGGTTTTGAGACTCTCCCTGGATGAAGCCGTTGAAATGGCCTTGGAACAAAATCTCGACATTCGAGTGCAGCGATTAAGTCCTTTAATTCAGGACATATCCATTTTAGACGCGCGGTCAGCTTGGGCACCGACTTTTAGCACAACCCTCCAAAATAACTCTCAGGTCAGCCCGTCCACGAGCCAACTGTCAGGCGGTCTGAAACAGATCAATACCGACACGCTTCAGAATGCTGTCGGCATCACTCAACTCACGCCATGGGGCGGAAACTACAGCGTTAACTGGGACGGCAATCGCCAGTCGACCTCAAGCTTCTTCACCAGCTTCAATCCAGCACTGCGATCAACGGTGTCAGTGCAATATGTCCAGCCGCTACTCAGGAATCTCAAGATTGACAACGTGAGACAGAGGCTACAAATCAGCAGGACCAACCGTGATATCTCTGACATCCAGTTAAGAGACACGATCACATCGACCATTCGTCAGGTCAAGAACGCCTATTGGGAGCTATCGGCTGCTATTGCGACGTTCGCTGTGCAGCAGCAATCCCTCGAACTCGCTGAGGAGTCACTACGAAACAATCGGACTCGGGTTGAAGTGGGCACGATGGCCCCGATTGACATTGTTGAAGCTGAGGCTGAAGTCGCGAGGAATGAAGAGGCTGTCATCGTCGCTGAGGCCCTCATTGAGGAGAACGAAGACGTGCTGCGGACCCTGATTATGGAACCCTCCGCTCCGAATTTCTGGTCCGTGCGATTGGAGCCAAGCGACACCGCGCGTTTACATGCTGGCGAAATTGATATTGACGCCGCAGTCGCCAATGCTCTTAGTCAACGAACTGACATCACGCAGATCAGACGCAACCTAGATAATGCCGATACGAACATTCGCTATTATGAGAATCAACGGCTGCCAGACCTCAACTTCCAGATGAATTATTCAGCTACAGCCGCAGGTGGGACAAAGTTGACGCGGGAAGGAATGTTTGGCGGAGACGTAATCGGCCGAACTGAGTCCAGTTTTGGTTCAGTAATGCGTAGTGCTCTGGTCAGCGACTTTCCGACCTGGACATTCGCTATGACACTGTCCTATCCGCTGGGCACAAGCACTGCTGATGCCAACCTAGCACGGTCCCGTCTCGAGCGGACGCAGACCGAGGTTCGAATACGAACCGCGGAACTTCGCGCGGCCCAGGAAGTTCGACGAGCGGGCCGGAACGTCAACACCAACATTAAGCGAGTCGATGCGACCAGGGTGGCCCGTCAATTGGCCGAAGATCGTCTGGAGGCGGAACAGAAAAAATTCAATGTTGGTATGTCAACAAGCTTTCTCGTGTTCCAAGCTCAGCGAGACCTCGCTGATGCACGTAACAGCGAATTAGGTGCTGTGCTCGATTACAACCAGGCTTTTGTTGACTTCGAGGCGGTGCAAGAGATTTCACTGACTGGGGGCGGCGGTTCGTTCACACTCACACCTGGAGCGACCAGTGGCTTACAAGCCAGTGGTGGCCAGCTTGGTGGAGGGCAACTCGTCGGTGGTCAGTTCGCAGGCGGAGCCGGTCCACAGTTCTAGCCCCGTACCCCGCGTATCATCGTCGGAGTCAGTCCGGGGATGATGCTACACTTGTTCTGTGCCGAAGTTGTCGGTCACGGTTATCACAAAAAACGAAAAGAAGAACCTNGCCTACGCCCTTGAGTCAGTCTCCTGGGCTGATGAGCTTATTGTNGTTGACTGTGGCAGCGAAGATGGNACGGCTGACATCGCNCGCCGNTTCACAGACCNTGTNTTTGTGCGGTCTTGGACTGGGTACGGCGACCAGAAGAACTACGCGGCTGAGCTCGCTAGCCACGATTGGATTTTTTCCCTCGATGCCGACGAGCGCGTCCCTCATCAATTAGCGCAGGAAATCCGTCAACTTCTGGAAACTGAACCGGCCCACCGCGGCTACCGCGTGCCAAGGGTCACTTTCCATCTCGGAAGGTGGATCCGTTCTACTGATTGGTATCCAGATTTTCAGCTTCGCCTTTACGACCGGCGTGTTGGGCGCTGGAGCACACCTAGTGTTCACGAATCGGTGACCGTTTCTGGACGGGTCGGCCGTTTTCAGCACGAACTCGAACATTACACGTATCGAGATCTTTCGCATCAGCTCGATACGATTGACCGCTATGCAACTCTCGCGGCAGACGACATGGCAGCCCAAGGACGGCGTACCAGCTTTCTCAGATTGATCGTCCATCCGATCCTAGCCTTCCTTAGAAACTATCTATTACGCGGGGGAATTCGGGACGGTGTAGCTGGATTCATTATTTCAACAATGAATGCTTACTATGTATTTTTGAAGTTCGCTAAGCTATGGGAACGTCAGCGGCGCTAAGGTTCACTGGGGTATTCGGTCGATATCCTCGACTATCGGATTGCTTGAATCGACCGTTTCCGTCGAGGTGCCGGTCGGCACAGTCCACGAAGCGGACACCGGGAGTCCTTCTCCCGGCGTTCGAATCCGCACGCTCCCGCCATCCCTAGATGGCAGATCGCGAAATCGTACCGGATGGGGTCATCCGCATCGAGATCACGTAGGGAATCTGTAATTGATGCAGCCATCCGCCAGCCAGACGAGCGGTAAGGCGTCAGGCCGAGGCATTGACTAACGCGAATCACATGCACGTCCAGTGGGACGATCAGCGCCGAGGGTGCGAGAATTGTCCAGCCTCCAGGGTCTGGTTCGTCCCGACGCACCATCCAGCGAAGGAACAAGTTCAGGCGTTTGCATGCACTACCAGTCGACGGACGCGGAAAGAAATAGCGGACACCTGGCGTCCGCGGAACGCGCCCGTATGCTCGACTAATATCGAGTGTCATTGCTCGTGTGCAAAACGATTCGAGCTGACAGGCTACCGATACCGTTACTTCGCCTCGCCCTTCGGAAAAAAATTTTTCAATCGATCCATGCTGGTCAATCATCTGCCGAAGCATCCAAAGTAGCGCTACGATGTCAGCGTCGCGAATCCAGCGATGCTTAAATCCGCGTAAGTGGCGTTGTGCATCAGCCGGTTCAAACGTCGTAATGAAACGTAGCGGCGACGGCCCCATCAAAGCCACAAGTGCTTCGATAGAAGCCATCACGGTTTTCACTCGCCCAAATGCGAGGGCGGACGCACAGAAAGCAACAATCTCCCTATCTGCAGTCTCTGGGTAGCGGCAAACGATTTGAATCGGGTCCTCGGCAGATTTGACAATGTTAGAGTCAGTAAAGAGACGCTCGAGCTCCATCTTTAACCGAGCGCGGGAAGCAGAAGAGTGGTGCCGACGTGACAGAAAACGGCTCGTCAAAAAGCTGTAATCGCCTGACCAGAAGCGCAGAGCGGACAAGCTTCGGCTGGATAATTGTCTGGTGCCCGGTACTTGGCAAGCGCTATATTCGGCACAGTGAGGGCCTTAACGACTTCGAGTCTGTCGTAAATCTGGACAGTTCCGATTGGTGTCCCGCCCGCCTCGGTGACGAGCTCCGCACACTTATGGAGTGTCTCACCCGTATTACGGACGTCGTCAGCAAGTAAAACCCGCTTACCAGAAATTTGAGCGGCGTAGAAGCTTCTAAGATACAGGCCACGGTCAGTGCCAACATTGAACGGTGCAAACACGCAGGGCGGATGGGTCAACTTCCGCTTCCCGTCCATCAGGCCAGCGATGGTGTGCGCTAGGAGGGCTCCGCCGGTCACCGGTCCGGCAAACACTTCGACCTGTGACAGAAGTTCAAACGGAAGAACATCGATAAGGTCCTGAGCAAAACGCCATATCGTCGACGGCTGACGGAATAGCTGGTGGGCGTTTAGGTATGCACGGCCGTGGTATCCATTACCGTAATCAAAATGGCCATCAACCATCAGAACCTGGAGCCGCTGCAAATCTTTCAGTGCTCTCTCACTAATATCGGTCTGCCGACTCACCACGTAGTTACTTCCACTCCTTTGAAAAAACGTTGGCACCTGTCACCGTGTCACTCACGTAGAGAACCCGCCCGGCAACGATGGTTGCAGCGACGCTTCCGCACAATTCCCAGCCGTCAAAGGGAGTGTTTTTTGCCTTTGAGCGCATCTGGGTCGTATCAATGGTTGTCTGAATATCTGGCGCGATTATCGTCAAATCAGCGGGTGCACCCGTTTCCAGTATACCGCCAGCGACACCGAGGATTCTCGCTGGATTCGTTGAGTAGAGTTCCACCAACCGGTTCAGCGAGAGCACACCACGCTTCACGAGGCGGTCAAGAGAGAGAGAAACCGCTGTTTCAAGCCCTATAATTCCAAACGGCGCCCGATCGAACTCCACCGCCTTCTCGTCGTAGTGGTGTGGCGCGTGGTCGGTTGCAATGACATCAATAGAGCCATCGGCGAGTCCTTGTAACATTGTGTCTCGGTCAGCAACTTCGCGCAGTGGTGGATTCATCTTGGTATTCGTGTCGTAGCTCTGCAGAACTTCGTCAGTCAAGATGAAATGATGCGGCGTGACTTCGCAGGTGACCGGAACGTCCCGGTCCTTCCCTGAACGTACCGCTCGCAGGGAACCCTGCACACTCATGTGGGCGACGTGCACTGGAGCTCCAATCAACCCAGCTATCGTTACGTCACGTTCAACGATTAGCTCCTCGGCAATAGCCGGAAGGCCTCGAAGTCCTAGCGCGGACGCCTGAAATCCTTCATGGGCCACACCGCCCCTTAGCGCCGGATCTTCGCAGTGGTCGATGACAGGCATCCCAAAAGACGAGGCATATTCGAGCGCCCGTCGCATCAGCAGTGCGTCGGCAACCGGATGACCGTCATCAGAAACTGCAACACACCCAGCAGCTCGTAACTCCGCAAGGTCTGCGAGTTGTTCCCCTTGCGATCCACGTGAAACGGCACCGATCGGATACACCCTCGCTTGTGCTGCGGCCGCAGCCTTGGACAAAATAAGTTCTGTGATTCCCGCGTGGTCATTCACAGGCTGGGTATTAGGCATGCATGCAACGGCAGTGAAACCCCCAGCCACAGCAGCAGTCGTTCCCGTCGCGATTGTCTCCTTGTGCTCCTGTCCAGGTTCACGCAGGTGTACATGCATGTCAATAAAACCGGGACATACCACACATCCGGTGGGAACTTCGACGACCGTTACGCCGGCAGTTGGTAGGTCTGAGCCAACCCGTTCAATTACCGCACCATCGATAAGCACATCGCAAATGGTGTCGCGGTTTGTTGCAGGGTCGACAACTCGACCACCTTTCAACAGTATCTTCATCAGTCACTAACGCCTATCCGTCGCGTTTCACATCTCATCAGGATTCCCAGCCAACAGATACAACACAGCCATGCGCACTGCCACACCATTGGCCACTTGCTCCAGCATGACCGAATATGGACCGTCAGCTACCTCCGAAGCGATTTCCACTCCACGGTTTACCGGCCCAGGATGCATAATGATGACGTCTGGCTTCGCGCGTTCGACCCGTTCGACTGTCAGCCCGTAGACCGCAAAGTATTCACGAAGCGACGGCACAAAATGCCCCTGCATCCTTTCCCGCTGGAGCCGCAGCATCATAATAACGTCTGCACCCTCAGTTGCTTCATCGAGTTTCGTAGTCGCGTGAACACCAAAGCGTTCGATACCCTGTGGCATCAGCGTGGGTGGGCCGCACACCCAAACGTCAGCACCAAGCTCTCGTAGCAAAAGGATATTTGATCGAAGCACGCGACTATGCAGCAGATCCCCAACAATCACGACCTTCAACCCCTCAATCCGACCTTTATGGGCACGTATCGTAAACCCGTCCAACAGCGCTTGGGTTGGGTGCTCATGCATGCCGTCACCTGCGTTAATCACCCCTGCTCGGCAGATACCAGCGAGTTGGTGCGGCGCGCCAGAGGCTTCATGGCGCAGAACGATGATGTCCGGTGCCATCGCTTCAAGATTACGGGCTGTGTCGAACAGGGTCTCACCTTTAACGACGCTCGAGCCAGTGACCGCAATATTGAGCGAGTCTGCACTCAGACGTTTCTCAGCGATTTCGAATGACGTACGGGTGCGAGTACTCGGCTCGTAGAAGAGGTTGACGATAGTCTTGCCACGGAGCGCGGGAACTTTTTTTATCGTCCGCGAACCGATCTCCTTCATCGCTTCGGCTGTATCGAGGATCAGGTTAATTTCGTCAGAATCCAAGTCGCCGATGCTGAGAAGATGATGTGAACGTAAGGTGGTCCTAGGCATTATGGACGTTTCGTTGGCGTCGTTAAGGACCGTCACACGGTTCGCGCTCTCTGAACCCGTCACGACTTTCTCCCAGGTGACTCATCCTCCTGAATCACAACCTCATCGCATCCGTCTATTTCATGCATGTGCACTTGAACGCTCTGGCTAGTTGAGGTCGGCAGGTTCTTACCGACGTAGTCGGCTTTGATCGGTAGCTCCCGATGGCCCCGATCAACCAGAACGATAAGCTGCAAAGATCGGGGCCGGCCAAAATCAATTAGGGCATCTAATGCCGCTCGAATTGTACGGCCAGTGTAGAGCACATCGTCGACAAGGACGATCCTCTTGTTGTCAATCGAAAATGGGATTTCGGTGCGTCGCACGATCGGCTGCGGACCGACCGGTTGGCGCATTAGATCGTCACGATACAGCGTGATGTCGAGTGCGCCGGTAGGTACTTCTGACCCAAGAATCTCTCGTAACTTGTCAGCGAGGCGTCTAGCGATCACCGCGCCACGAGTCCGAATGCCAACGAGCGCGAGTTCATGCTCGCCTCGATTCCGTTCGTTCACTTCATGTGCAATTCGGGTGAGCGTTCGGCTCATCAGGTCGGCATCCATCACGATAGGCACGTGCGCACCTCGCCTATAGTGAGGATCCGACTGCATACACCACGGACCACCGAAATCACTGCTACGCAGATTTTCGAAGGATTCAAGACAAACGCGCGAAACAGGAGGACCCTACTTTTCACCACAAGCCTCTTCTTGATCTCACAGGATCGCTTCTTAAAGAGTCAAACAATTGTAGCGGTGGGTGATAAACCCTGTCAACGTTCCCCAAAATACATGGATAGTGGACAACCGGCGCATCATTTCCTAGAGATAACTTATTGGACCATCGAAACATTATCAGGAGATTGCGCCAGATCGCGAAGCCTCAGGCCTCCCCGCGGTCCGCGCCGACCTTCAAGGTATACTGCGAGCATGCCAGTCGATGTAGACGCTCGGGTCGTGTCCAACATCCGTCTGTCGGACGACTACAACGTCGTCTGCCTCGATGCTCCATCGCTGGCGTTAGGCGCTCGACCTGGACAGTTCGTTATGGTTAAACCAGTTGCCGGATTCGAACCGCTTCTGCGACGCCCATTTTCCATCTTCGAGGTATTGCCGACCGGTAACGGTGCACCAACGGGATTCTCGCTCCTGAATAAACGAGTGGGAATCGGCACAGAAATCCTATACTCCGTAGAAGTCGATCAAGAGATCAGCTGCCTCGGCCCTCTTGGCATACCGTTCACTGTCGTCACCCCACCACAAGAAGCCTGGATGGTGGCTGGTGGTGTTGGCCTCGCACCGTTTCTCACCTTGGCGTCCGCCTTGCAGCAGTCTGGCACACCGACGACGCTATTTTACGGTGGCCGACGCTCAGTCGACTTGTTCTATCTTGACGCGTTCACACAACTCGGCGTGGAACTCGTGTTGGCGACAGAAGACGGCAGCCGGGGCGAGACCGGGTTGGTGACGGCGCCATTGGAAGGTGCTCTCACAGCCTCGGCGGTAGCAGCAAAACCTACACTTTATGCGTGTGGGCCGACACCGATGATGCGAACTGTAGCTGGANTGGCCNNGGCTCACGNACGNCCATGCCAGGTGTCACTAGAACCTGTTATGGGTTGCGGCATGGGAGGCTGTTACAGCTGTGTCGTACCAGTGTGTAACAGCGAGCACGAACCGACGCACTTGGTTCGTGCTTGCCTCGAAGGGCCGGTCTTCGACAGTCAAACCATCGCCTGGAATTGCTTATAGTTCGCAACCTGNGGAACGAGTTTGTTTAGNACAACATGGATCTGAACGTCGATATTGGTTCGCTTCGCCTCAAGAACCCGTTAATCGCCGCGAGNGGCTGCTTCGGCTACGGCGTGGAGTACGCCGAAATTGTCAACCTGAAGGCACTCGGGGGTATCGCGGTAAAAGGACTNTTTCTGTCCGAGCGTGAAGGCCACAACCCTCCGCGGATCGTAGAAACNCCGGCGGGGATGCTTAACGCAATTGGACTGCAGGGCATCGGTGTTCATCGCTTCGTTGCGGAGAAGCTACCAGCCTTATACAGTCAAGGCGCCACAGTCATCGTCAACATCTGTGGTAGCACAATCGATGAGTACGTTGAAATTACTCGCATACTTGCCGATGCNGACGGTGTAGACGCGATCGAGCTTAATATTTCATGTCCGAACATCAAGGCGGGTGGAATCACTTTCGGCAATAGTGCTGTTGGNACAAGCGAGGTGGTCCAGGCTGTTCGGAGTGTTACGAAGCTACCCATCATCCCTAAATTAACTCCAAATGTTACTGACATTGCCGGTATCGCGAGGGCAGCGGAGGAAGCCGGTGCGGACGCCGTTTCACTGGTAAATACCTTCCTCGCCATGGCCATCGACGTCGAAACTCGTCGCCCAGCCCTATCAAATGGAGTGGGGGGATTAAGCGGACCAGCCATCCGTCCGATCGCAGTTCGGATGGTCTATGAGTGTAGTCAGGCCGTAACCATCCCAATCATTGGAATGGGCGGTATTACGACTGCAAGAGACGTACTCGAATTCATCATTGCCGGTGCTACGGCTGTGCAAGTGGGGACGGCAAACTTCGTAAATCCCAACCTCTGGCCGAAGCTATTGGCGGACCTTGAAGAATATCTCTCTCGTCACAAAATCGATCGGGTACAGAACCTAGTCGGAACACTCGAACTAACAGAAACTCAAGCATGGAACAGCTCTTAGTCGCTCTCGATGTCGACTCGATGGACCGCGCGCTGACACTAGCCGACAAACTTCGCGGACACGTCGGAGGCTTCAAGGTCGGAAGTCAACTCTACACGGTTGCCGGCCCCGAGGTCGTCCGTTCACTGAGTAAATGTGGCGATCGAGTTTTTCTCGATCTGAAGTTTCACGACATNCCGAACACCGTTGCTGGTGCAGTNCGGTCAGCAGCGGAGATGGGTGTCTGGATGCTCACAGTCCACGCCTCCGGTGGTCACGACATGCTGCGCGCTGCGAAGGAAGCCGCCGGTGATGAAGGACCTCGCATCGTCGCGGTCACCCTGCTGACTAGCCTGGATGACGCAGACCTTTCTCACCTCGGCATTACCCAACGACCGCTGGCCGATCATGTGGTCGCGCTGGCCAAACTCGCCCAACGGGCCGGTGTCGACGGAGTTGTTGCTTCGCCTAGGGAGATCAAGGTAATCCGCGCGGCTTGTGGCCCATCCTTCACAATCGTGACACCTGGCATCAGACCCGTGAGCTTGGCGCAAGGTGCGGACGATCAAAGGCGGACCGCCACCGCAGCAAGCGCTGTAGCAGCGGGCGCTAATTTCCTTGTCGTCGGTCGACCTATCATCGAGGCACCCGATCCATTAGCCGCTTCGAAGCAGCTGGCCGAGGTTTTGGACCCATGAACCAGCGGCGCAACCTGATCCTNTANACCAAGCACGATTGCCACTTGTGCGACGAGATGAAGGCACAAATCGATCAGCTGCGAGGGNACATGGCTATCGAACTTCAGATTGTGGACATCACAGGTGATATTGAGCTTGAGCGGCGACACGGAGAGGAAGTTCCCGTTTTAGTGATCGACGGGAAAAAATCAGCGACTGCCAGAATTGAGAGCAGCGAGTTGATCANAATCCTAGAACAGGAATAGAACGCCTCTACAGACAGTTGCNGTACAGACAACGGGCGTGACAGAACTTTAGGTCCCGCCACGCCCGTNTCGAACGTAACTACTTCGCGGTGACAATGAAGTTGCCGCGCCGATTCCGCGACCAGCAACCTTCAGCCGAGTCAGAACACACTGGCTCTTCCTCGCCCTTGCTCACCATAGCAATCCGGTTCGCAGAAATACCGAGACCTGTAAGGTAATCGACCACAGCGCTCGCCCGGCTCTCTCCAAGACCGAGGTTGTATTCGTTCGTACCTCGTTCATCGCAATGGCCCTCGACCATGATGCGCGTGCTCGTCCACCGTTGCATCCATTCTGCGTTTCGCTGCAACGCTGCACGTGCACTATCAACTAGTTCCGCCGAGTCGTAATCGAAGTGCACGCTGGCAAGCGGCGCCTGCGCGTTCAACTCCGCCAAAGTCAACGCCTCAAACAACTCCTCTTCCGTAGGAGGCGGCGGTGGTGGNGGTGGNGGNGGNGGNGGCGGCGGNGGTGGNGGTGGNGGTGGCGGCGGTGGCTCTGCCGGGGGCGGAGCCGGCTCCGGTGGTGGCGGCTGCGGCCCACAAGCGAACGCCCCGATACCCAAAACTAGGCAGAGGCAAGCGGTGGAAATAACGCGATAACTAGGCTTCATGATGGAACTTCTCCTCTTCGCAATACCCAACGTCCCTAAATAGAGTCTACGTCAGGCGTCCCACACACCCAGACCTCAAAAATGCCCAGGGGTGAGCCTACGACTTTAGTTTTTCAGGTGAAATCTGTCAATCACACTATTAAATTACTCCGATCCCGGTCTCAAGCCCTAAAAGGAACCGGCCTGGTGACCGAATAGTGCCCTATTTACGCTAGACAGGCGAAGGACACCGCACAGGGGCGGCGCTTCCGCTGAGCCTATTACGAGGAGGCGTTATTCTTAACCCGGTTCACAACACTACCCGGTCGGTTTCAGCACTTCGTCATTGGTTGACATCCAAGACCAGTTTGAACCTGAAATTGGGAAAGTTCGTCACTGCGGGCCACGAATCATATACGGACCAGAGTCCTCGATCTTCTCCAACGCTAATACCTTCACCTCGATACAATGTGGGTCAACTGAGGTATAGCCAGCCATCATGACTGTGAAGACCGTAGTCATCGCAGCACGCGAAATCGCCCTCGCGGAACGATTCGCTGACGCCCTAGCCTCAGCCGAACATCGTGCAATAGTCGTAACGAAGTATGAAGCGTTGGTCGAACAACTAGTCGACACTAGCAATCGGATCGACCTCGTTATTCTCGATCTCCAATTGGGAACGTGCAGGGGACCTTCGCTCGTCCAGTCCATAAAAAGATTTGAACACTTCCCACCGGTCCTTATTTTTAGCAGCAGTGTCACATCGAATAACGAAGCCCGGCAGCTTGCAGATCTTGGCGTCGTGGGCTACGTCAATGAACAGTGTCCCGCCCAGCAGATCCTCCCGATGCTAGCGCCGCACTTATCTCCTGACAGCTTCAACCGTCGCAGTAGCCCCAGGGTG
>PBHT01000014.1 GCA_002720285.1 Acidobacteriota bacterium
AACACTGGAAGCGACGGAGGAGGCAGTCTACAACTCTCTGCTCCAAGCAACCACCGTTACTGGCAATGGCCGAACCGCAGAAGCGATTTCCATTGAGCGTGTAAAGAGAATCCTTCGAAAGTATGGGCGGGGACGATAGGTTATGGTGACGTAAGACCACTCCTCCATGGCAACGAACCGACATATTTCCCTTGAAGATATTCGCGCCGCCGAGGGCGCGATATATGCCGTGGCCGTGCGGACACCATTGGTTCGCCTACCGGTACCAGACAATTCACCCCTAGGACGAACGAAGTCCTCAGAGTTGTATCTAAAGCTTGAAACCTTACAACCAATTGGTTCTTTCAAGATTCGAGGCGCCTATAACACCGTCCGGCAACTAACACCGGATCAACTGTCGCAAGGTGTCTGGACCGTTAGTGCAGGCAATGCAGGGCAAGGAGTGGCGCTGGCCGCTCGGACGTGCGGTGCCAAATGCTCGGTGATGGCTATGAACACAGCACCAATCACTAAGCTTGCTGCGATCGAACGCTTCGGTGCCCAGTTAATCAAGGCCAGCCACGACGAATGCTGGCAAGCGGTTGAGAATCACGCGTCGGAACGAATGGATGGCGTGTTCGTCCACCCGTTCGATGACAACCGGTTCATCGCAGGAAATGCGACCGCTGGACTTGAAATTCTTGAAGACCTGCCAGACGTCGACGCGGTCGTTGCTTCGATTGGTGGCGGCGGATTGATCGCAGGTATTGGTAGCGCGCTCCAAGCACTAAAGCCCGATACAAAGATTCTAGCGGCCGAACCAGAGACCGCTTCACCGCTGGCTACATCGTTCCAGGCTGGGACAGCCAGTCGGTTTCCCAACTGGGAGGCTTCGTTCGTGGACGGCGCTGGTGGAAAAACCGTCCTCCCATCAATGTGGCCACTGTTGTCGTGTCTCGTCGACGATTCCATTGTCGTTTCACTTAAAGAAGTCGCCTACGCTATGCGTTTAATTGCAGAACGTACGCGAGTGATCGCGGAGGGCGCTGCGGCCTGCGCCGTGGCGGCTGCGCTAACCGGGCGCGCCGGTAGCGGAAAGATTGTCGCGATCATTTCTGGCGGTAATATCGACCTCCCGAAGTTCGCTGCGTTGACAGCGGGCAGCGCGGATTAGCGTATCGGGAGCCGGACCATACCCCACACAGCTAGAGGCGAATACGCGGCCAAAGCCTTCTGCACATCACCGCACCCACCAGTAGACAAATCTTCCACGTTGATACGCGGACGACTGTCCGATAGCGTAGACACTTGCCGCATCGCAACGGTCGGTTTAGAATTTCCGAATGTCTCGGAAGTCGGTCGCTCAGTCGGGGTGTGCACTCTGTGGCGTTAAGGAGGTGTCCGAGCCTCGCGGCAAGGCCCGCTATTGTCCTGACTGCTGGGATAAGAAGATTGCCGTCGAAGAAATCGTCGCACGTGAGTTCGAACTCAAGCGCTATATCCGCGCGGAGAACGCTGAGAAGTATCTCGTCTATCACTCGACTATCAAGCGCCCCTGTGGACAACTTGTGGTCTTAGACGATGGTTATGACCTGTTCCTTACACTTGTGCTCTACCCAATCTTCGCTTGGGACGACCCTGCCTACCATCTCAGCGGTGACCCAGAGGGGCGTTCATTCTCCGACCTCGTTATCGATAAGGTAGCCGCTGAAGTCGTTGAACCGTGGGGTGGCGGCCGGTGGCATTTAGAGGTCTTCCGGGCAGCTAATCCAGAACCCGAGGAATGGAACGGCGAAATGTGATCTACTGCGGAGGTATTTCGCCAAACATTGTGGTTTCTGTCCACTGGTCCTATAATCCGTCTGCTTAGTGGAAATTACGCAACTCGGGAGGGAGTTATGAAGCGCCTCAATCTCATATTTGCCGTCGCCTTGGTCAGTATCGGCTTGACGACGATCGGATGTGGTGGGTCGAATGGTGATGATGCCGGTGCCACGCCAGCCGAGGAGGCTGCAGTAGCGGCCTTGCCAACCACCCCAGTGGCTGGTGCCGGGGTCGAGGGCGAAGCTGAGGAACGGCCTCGGTTCATCGCGCCGATTCGCGGTCCCGCTGATATCGCGTACCTCGCGCCGGACACCACGGTTGAAAGCGGCGAGGTCGTCACCAGGATTGTTCTGCAGAATCGAGCGACCGGGGCGATTGCTGGCCTGAAGGTCGACGAATTCTGGTGGGATTCCGACCGAAATCCACTACCCGGTGACTCGCAGCGATTACGCGAACCACTTATGCCTGGTGAGGTGGCCGAGATCGAATTGCGCGTCCCCCGCGACAACCGCATGAACCAGAATCAGTATAGTTTCAGTCACGCCAACGGACAGATTAATGCCCAGCTGGTCGAAGAACTCCCGGATCCTGAACCAGAAGAGGAGTCCGAGGACGGGGAAACTGAAAGCTAGCGTATTGGCACGGCGGGAAACGACATGGGGCCAGCAAGCGTCTGCTGGCCCCGTTTCACGTACGGGGCCTTGTTAAAACAAACCGCGGGGGCTTTCGCAACCCATCCTCATGGAGTCGGATGTAAGCGAAACGGTACCTCACGCATGACCACTGCGTTTCGATCAATCCGCGAACGTGCCTCCGTACGCAATATATAGAGACCAGGGTCAACTCCTTGCAGTGGAATTTGGAGCGCGTGCCCATCCCCGCCGCGCTTGCCCTCTAGCTCATTACTCGAGCGGACGTCGTTCACATTGAAGACGACGCGTCCGTCGTCAGCCGTGATCGTCGTAGTAATGTCCACCGTGTGCTCACGGTCCACTTCGTTGTCATAAATCTCTACGAACACGAATAGCTGATCACCTAACTCAAAATCACGAAGCGTGGTTGGTTGGGTCGGCAACACATCCTGAAACTGCTCATCGGATTTGACCGCCGGCGTCCGACTCGCATGAACGGACGCCATCGCAATACCACTCATCTCTATCGGTCCTTCAGAAAAATCTGGAACCTCGAGGTCATACAAGATACTTCCACTCCGACTGCTACCCGTTTCAATTGCCGCTACCCGCACCTGATACCGCCCCGGCTCGAGATCAAATCGGGAATTCAACTTCAAGCCGTGATTTGATACCGCCTCGTACGCTTCCGGTGGTAACTCGAGAGGTATCGAGAGGGTTTCACCACCAGCGATCTTGTTTTCCTCATCGAGGATAGTGAGCGACAACTCAATCGTGTCCTCAAAGTGTCCGTTCTTCTCAGTGAAGGTTAGAGCTTGCCCACCAATTTCAGCCATGAAGGCAACTGACGACTTTGGGCGCTCTCCCAGAAACGGTGCCGCCGAGACGCGTAACGTGAGCCCACTTACCGGCAACGGGTTCGTCATCACCTCACGGAGTTCGTCAGAGGCACCTTCTATCTCGGCGAGCTCCATTCTAGGCTCGTTACCTCGTGGCGCCTGGTACCCTTTCCGCGAGCGGACAACAAGGCCAGGACGGGTGACCCGTACTTCAATCGTGCGGTTCCGACCATCACGCCGGTCGTTGGTTGGATAGTAGCCAAGTACATAGTAAGAACTGTTATCTTCAACGATTCGGGTGAACGCGTTCGACAGGTCGTTCGAGTTTATAAACGCCATGCCACCTGTCCCGTCGGCCAGATCCTGTAAGTTGTCCTGCGCCAATCTGAGGTTGTACCGGAGTGAATCGTTCCGAAGTCCCGTCTCGCCGCCAGTAAATCGGTCGTCTTGGATGAGCGAAGCTTCGACCTGATCTGAACCAATAGTTGTCATACCACGAGGGTCGAGGGTATAGAGCGCGACATTTGCCTGGGCAGCCGCACCTATGGTCCGCTCCAACTCAGACGCAATCGTTGAAGCGTATGGCGAATTGAAAACGTCGTAGATGTCGTAGTCGATCCCTTGGCTCATAAAAACCACGGCTTTTCTGCGACCGCGTACACCCGAAAGCCAGTCCGAAAGTTCCCGGAGCGTTCCTAGCGTGGCACGCGCCTTGGTGCCCCGCTCAAAGTCGAGTTCGTCTACAACGCGACTGTTATGAAAATCTTCCTGGCTGAGGTATCGGAAATAAGTATCGTTCCGCCCCATCACGCTGGAACGAGCACCTTGCCCTGTAAACTTATCCACGGCCTCCAAGAGTAGGCGCTGATTACCGGTGAATCCCTGTGACACATCGGTACGCCCGCTCGCAAAGAAAACAGCAGTGAGGTCATTAGCGCCGATGTGGCGCTCGATAAATTCCTTGGCAGCTGCTTTAACGTAGGGCGTGCGTAGTGGTGTTGTCTGTAAATCATCGAGAAGGAGAACGAACAATCTGCCTTCGAACGGCCGCTCGTTCGAACTGACGTCGGGCTCGATCAACTCAGACGAAACCAGCGTGCGCTCGGCACGCTCTATCGGAATATTGACAAGAGAAAAAGCGCTGACTTCTTGTACTTGCCCATCCTCGAAGACCTCAAAGTCACTCAGAACTAAGTCATCGATGAAATTTGCGTTCTCATCAGTAACAACCGCATCCACTTCGACATAATTAACTTCGAGTCTAAACGTAACGGGTGGCTGCTGCGCTGCATCCTGCGTCACTTGCTGGGCCAGAACGCCAACGGTCAGCCACAGCGCTACCAGCCCAACCCCCACAGACAAGCGTAAGGCGGGCATCAACAATTTCTCCAACCGTTGTCGGCCCAAACGTCCCGTCGGACGCCAACACAAACCACTCCCCATTCCCCCAACTCTCATTCTCCCATTATAGGAAGTCCTTCCTCTTTCTCCCAATACGACGGTGACTGGGGCCCAAAATCCCCGAACGCCAGTATGACAGCCTGAACACTAACCGTCGGTAACATCACCCGTTAGTTGCCGAACATCCCAACCAACGCTAGCCAATCGACGTCCTATCACAAGAAGCCTGCGAACCAAGCGCTCTGCAGGTAGGCTGCTATACTCCGACTGATGCCATTGGACATTTCGGCCATTCAGACAGCGCTTTGCGACGACGGGCTAGATGGGTGGCTCCTGTACGATTTCCACGGTTCCAACGAGATCGCGAGGCGGCTAGTTGGCTTATCCGGTACCGGCAAAATGGAGACCCGCCGCTGGTACTACCTGATTCCGGCGGAGGGCGAACCGCGAGGACTGGTGCACGCGATTGAGCGACACAACCTCGACACGCTGCCAGGCTCAAAACAAGTCTATGCAGATCGACAGCAGCTCGAGGTCGGGCTGCGGACACTAGTCTCCGGTCAGCGACGTCTTGCAATGGAATATTCGCCAAACTGCGCCATCCCATACATGTCCCGGGTCGATGCAGGCACAGTCGAACTGCTGCGACGCTTCAACATTGAGCCTGCTTCGTCAGGTAACTTGGTACAGCGCTTTGTTGCACGGTGGAACGAACAGGCGCTCACGTCCCATCGGAAAGCCTCCGAGCGACTTCACCGGATCAAAGACCGGGCATTCGATGAAACCTGCCGGGCATTACGAAACCAGACTAGGCCAACTGAACACGATTTACAGCAGCAAATGGTTGACTGGTTCGCTGAGGAAGGACTGGTCAGCGATTCGGCACCGGTTGTTGCCGTCCAAGAGCACTCCGGCGACCCACATTATCTTCCGCAAGCAAATAATAGCCGAGTTATCAGCGCCGATATGCTCTTACTCCTTGATCTATGGGGAAAGTTGGACGAGCCCGACACAGTGTTTGCTGACATCACGTGGGTGGGCTACACAGGCCGGTCTGTACCAAAAGCAATGCAGACAGCCTTCAGCGTCATCACTGCAGCCCGAGACAAAGCAGTTGAACTAATTGAGGCACGGGTCCAAGCTGAACAAGCACTGATGGGCTGGGAAGTCGATCGCGCTGCCCGAGAAGTAATCCAGCTTGCTGGTTATGGAGATTGGATATTACATCGTACTGGACACAGCCTCGGTGAACAGGTCCACGGCGACGGGGTGCATCTGGACGACTACGAAACTCACGATGATAGATGTCTGCTGCCTGGCACGGGCTTCACAATTGAACCAGGTGTCTACAGTAGCGAATTCGGTGTGCGAACCGAGATAAACATGTACATCGGTGAGCGGGAGGCTCTGGTAACCGGGCCACGACAGAAAGAGATTGTTACACTCGGCTAAGTACGCGACGATCAAATCAGCTGTCGCAACGGCGCTCACGCATAACGCCGCGGTAGGTCGGCTGAAAGTTTGGGAGGAATCGATGTCCACGCGAAGAACAACCGTCTTTTCCATGGTCCTGATTGCTGTTGTCTCAATGGCCGTTGGCATGGTGCTCACGTCACGGTTAGACCTGTCGTCAAGTTCGTCGGCTCAATCGGTTAGCCTGCCGCCGACAAACAGTGACCCGATAACAGGAACAATCGACGCTGAGACGTTTCGGCGCATCGCGACCGCCCAAACGCCAATGGTCGTGACCATCAGGACCGAATCACGTCGATTAACACAGGACCTGACGGACTTCTTTGGTGGGGGCGACGACCTATTTCGACGCTTCTTTGGACAACCGGCGCCAGAGCAGGAACGCCCTCGTGAGGAATTCACCCAAGGTGCCGGTACCGGCTTTGTGATCGACGAAACAGGTTTAATCTTAACTAACAATCACGTTGTCGAAGACGCCACGAAAATTGAGGTGGGTTTTTTCAACGATGAAAGTGCCTTCTACGAAGCTCGCGTCGTGGGACGAGACCAGCTAACCGACAGTGCTCTTATCGAACTCGTCGATCAACCAGAACATGATCTTCCAGTCGCTAAATTTGGCGATTCGAGTCAGATACAACCTGGGGACTGGGTCATGGCCATCGGTAACCCGTTCAACCTGGCGCACACGGTCTCTGTCGGCGTAATCAGTGCGATAGGTCGGCCATTTCCTGTGGCTCCTGGTCGGCAGCAAGATGTCCTCCAAACTGATGCGGCGATCAATCCTGGCAACTCAGGCGGCCCGTTGCTCAATATTCGCGGCGAAGTAGTTGGCATCAACACCGCGATCGTGAGCGACCGCGCCAGTAATCTTGGTATCGGTTTCGCGGTCCCGATAAATGCAGTCCTCGAATTGCTACCACAACTTCAGGGTGGCAAAGTGACCCGTGGGCGGATTGGTGTGAATATCACTGCTGTGCAGCGGGAAGCCGTCGAACTATTCGGGTTGCCCAATACACAAGGGGCGGTGGTCGCAAGCGTTGAACCTGACGGGCCGGCAGCACTAGGGGGTCTCGAACCTGGCGACGTGATTGTCGAGTACAACGGGGATCTTGTGACCGATACAAGCGACTTGCAGAGCAGAGTAACCCGCACGGCTCCGGGGACCGAAGTGCCAATCACAGTTATGCGGGAACAGGAGCGAACAACCCTAGAAGTGACCATCGGGGAACTCGACCTGGAAGCCGAAGCCCAGCCACGTTCGGCCAGCAATAACAATGAAGATCAGAGTACCGGGTTCGGCATGACGCTCTCCGACCTCAACGGTGAGTTGTCACGGCGGCTTGGAGTTCCAAGTGATATTACAGGTGCAATCATTAGAGAACTCGAACCTCGCGGCGCCGCAGCACAGGCTGGCATGCTGCAGGGGGATATCATCGTCGAGGTTAACCGAGTCGAAGTCGATAGTGCCCGTAGTGCAGTGCGAGAATTGCAACTCGTCGACTCCGGAGAACCGGCCTTCTTCCTGATTTGGCGAGACGGCACGGAGACCTTCGTTCAAGCGACTAAAGAGTGAATCATCTTCACTAGACCCATGGTGCTCCGCGACCTAATAGTGGAGCGGGCCCGAAAAAACGGCCCGCTCACCTTCGTGGAGTACATGGAGTTGGCGCTGTACCATCCCGAGCTTGGTTACTACACACGCGCGTCCCAACGCTCTGGCCGGGCAGGTGATTTTTTCACCAGCGTCGACGTTGGAACTCTTTTCGGTCAGTTGCTGGCCGTGCAGTTTGAGGAGATGTGGTCGCTCGTCAATCAATCTGCTAAAGAAGAACCTCGGTTCGACATTGTCGAGGCTGGCGCTGGCAATGGACGCTTATCCCGAGACGTGTTAAGTGCGGCAAGCTTGGTCCCGAGTTTCTACGACTCTATCCGACTCCATCTCGTAGAACGCAGCATCAACGCCCGTTCCGAGCAGCCTGCTGTGCTCGGAACCCATATTGACAAACTCGTTTACAGCAATGACGAGCTACCTCACGCGATCCGCGGTGTCATATTCGCCAACGAGCTCCTCGACGCATTTCCCGTTCATCGGGTCACAATGACCGCAGACGGACTGCGTGAGATTCGCGTGGACGCGGACGGTGATCGCCTAGTCGAACGGCTCCAACCTGTTCAGACGCCAACCTTGTTAAAATATTTAGACAAGCTTGAGGTCACGTTACCGATTAACTCCTCTGCCGAAATCAATCTACTTGCACTAGATTGGGTCCAGACAGCGGCCAATCAGCTTCATGAAGGCTTTATCGTGCTCATCGACTACGGTCATGATGCACTGCAGCTCTACGGCTCCGCACAACGTCACGGAACGTTGGCTGCATACCGTCAACACGTCCAAGCACCGAGCAGAGCTTTATGGCTAAATGAACCAGGCGACTGGGATCTTACGTCGCACGTCGACCTCACATCGTTGACTCGTTGCGCCGAACACTGCGGACTTCTGTGTCTCGGCTCACTCGACCAAACCTATTTCCTACTTGGACTAGGCAGTGCGAACATCCTTTCAAGCCAGCCAGATAATAGTCTTGACGAGCTCAAACAACGTCTCGCCGCAAAGACGCTGTTCATGCCAGGTGGACTAGGTAGCACACACAAAGTATTGGTCTTCGCTAAAGGCGTTGGTTCGCCAGCACTTCGAGGCTGTTCTCACGGTACGCGGTTGACCTAGATGCACGGTGGAGGGCAAGCGCCGCGGGTAGGTAATCGCTATAATTTTCTGGACCAAGTTATAGACACGGAACACTGAAGGATGAACCGTCCTCTGGAACGCGAAGTCAAACTCAGATACTCCAAGCCAGATGAGGCCAGAGAAGCGATACTTAAGACCGGCGCAAGGCTGATGCGCAGACGAAGGCTTCAGCAGGATTCCTTACTAGATACCGACGATGGCACACTGAATCGCCAAGATTCGACATTGCGTGTTCGTGTAGAGTCTGAACAAGCCACCGTAACATTTAAGGGCCCGACGATTTCATCGACGATGAAATTACGCGAAGAACTGGAAACACCTGTTGGTGACGGTCCCACGGTACTCAGAATGCTTGAACGAATCGGTTTCACAATCGCATTTCGCTATGAGAAGTATCGCGAAGAGTTCAGGAGCGGTGATGATGTCATAGTAGCCATCGATGAAACCCCCATTGGGACCTTTGTCGAGCTTGAAGGTTCGGCACAGGGCATTGAGGCGTTCACAGTGCAACTGGGTCGGGCGCAGTCTGACTACATAACCGAAACCTATTACGAGCTTTTCATGCAGACAGGAAACGCTGACACGACCGCGAGTCCACACATGATATTCGGAAGTCTAACGTGACAAATATGATTCCGACTCAGGCCTTAGTGCTGACCGCAGGACTCGGCAAGCGCCTTCGTCCTCTGAGTAACATTCGTGCCAAACCGGCCATCCCGGTTGCAGGCGAGCCACTCGTGCATCGTCTACTGCGCTGGTTAGTTGATCAGGGTGTTCAGGATGCAGTGCTGAATCTCCACTACCTCCCAAACACGATTACAGGTGTTATTGGCGATGGAAGCGAACTCGGCCTCCGTATACGTTACACATGGGAACCGCGTTTACTTGGTTCGGCTGGTGGACCGCGCACGATGCTACCGTTACTGGACCCCTGTTCAACGTTTATTGTCAACGGTGACACCCTCACCGACATGTCTCTTGAACGATTGGCCGACGAACATAAGCAGAGCGGCGCTAGGGTCACTCTGGCAGTTACCGACAATCCCGATCCAGCCAGGTACGGTGGAGTCACCGTAGACGATAGCGGATGGGTCCGCGAGTTCTTACCACCGGGTCACCAAGCGCCTTCTAAGCATTTTGTTGGTGTGCAACTGGTTGAGCCAAGCGTGTTTAATCAACTAACGTTGGGAGAACCCGCTTCATCAGTGGGCGGACTATATACGGGCCTGATAGCTTCCGAACCTCGTAGCATTCGTGCGCATAGAATCTCTGGGCGCTTCCTCGACATTGGTACACCGGCGGACTATTTGGAAACCTCGCTCGCACTTGCTCCCGAGGGCGGACTTTCAAAAATTACTGGTGCCGGTAGTTGCGTTGATCCCTCGGCTAAGCTAGTTCGGACAGCCATCTGGGACCGAGTCACCGTAGAGGCGAATTGTGAGCTGACTGACTGTATTATCACCGACGGGGTGGAGCTCCCATCGGGCAGTCGGTTTACACAACAGGTCCTCTTACTGCAACCTGGTTCGGCAGAGCCTCTAGTGACTCCTCTAGTCGCCAAACCAGCATCATCGCCGGAAGGTGCGACNGGAGTATGACCCAGCAACCATCTCAGCCCGTCAACGAGCCGTGGCGTAATCGCGTNAAACAGTTCCTTGAACAGAGCCAGCTCGCAGANATAGGTGCTCCAACCGTTCCTTTGACTGGTGACGCCTCCAATCGACGCTACTTTCGTGTGATTCCTAGGAGTGGTGAATCGTTTGTCCTAGCCTTGTACGATAAATCGTTTAAGTCTGAAACACTTTCGTTTATCAAGGTGGCGTCACTGTTGGAGCAGATGGAGGTGTTGGTACCCGAGGTCCTTGAACATGCTGCCGATCTCGGAGTATTGGCACTACAGGACCTAGGTGACGTTACGTTGCAGGCCCACCTAGGCACCAGTTCCACCAATGACCATCTAGCAGTGTACCGAGAAGCGGTCGATCTCATTACGGTGATACAACGGAAGGGTCTAGCAATGGCCGCACCAGGGGTGCTACCTTTCACGGTCAATTTCGATGTCAAGAAGTTCATGTGGGAGCTTAATTACTTCGCTGAACACTTTCTAGAAGGCTATCGTGGTGTAACGCTAAACGACGAGGCGCGCCGGGGCATCTCTCAAGAATTCCAAAATTTGTCTGAGGAGCTTGCTAATGAACCTCAGGTCCTCTGCCACCGCGACTACCATAGCCGCAATTTGATGCTGCATAACGAACGCCTATATGTCATCGATTTTCAGGACGCACGATTGGGTCCGGCCACCTACGACCTTGTCTCGTTGCTACGTGATTCTTACGCAGACCTGAAGGAAGAAACGATTGAAGACTTAATAGATCGCTTCTTAGCCAATACGCACGTTTCCCTACCTGCGGACAAGTTCCGACGCCAGTTCGATGCGATGGCTCTTCAGCGCAACCTCAAGGCCCTCGGCACATTCGGATATCAGACATCGATTCGCCGAAATCCTGTCTACATCCAGTATATCCCTCGCACAATTCACTACTTGCGCCGAACATTTGACCGGAACCCGCGCTTTGATTCCCTTCGTGGAGCACTCGCTCCCTTCCTACAAGAAATCGGGTAAACAGGAATGACCATGGGGAACACGACGAGCACCCGGTCCCATCCTGGGGTTCCATCGACTGGTCGACAGATCTGATGACCGTGCAAGAGATCGGCTACGATTGTACGTGGGCCCTCATGGTAGGCCATAGTCGAGATCTGGAAAACAGACCTTGGCACCGTCTGTCGGGTCCGTACTCATATTGAGTAGTTACTAGGCTGACTTAATAAGCTCGGACTGACCAATTCTATGACCGCCTACATTGAGAAAATCGCGGATTTTGAAGGACAGCAAGTCACTCTACGTGGTTGGCTACACAAGCGCCGCTCAAGTGGAAAGATTCATTTTTTGACCGTGCGGGATGGCACAGGTTTCATCCAAGCCGTGATGTCGAAATCTGTGGTTGGCGAGGAAGCCTTCCACCGTGCTGATCATCTAGGCCAAGAAACATCACTCGCTGTTAAGGGAACAGTCCGTGCCGACAAGCGAGCCCCGGGAGGTTACGAAATTGATGTGACACATTTTAGTGTCATCGGAGAGTCAACCGGATACCCAATCACCAATAAGGAACATGGCGTGGACTACTTGCTCGACCGACGGCACCTGTGGATCCGAGCGCCGCGGCAGCAGGCGATTCTGAGGATCCGTCATGCCGTCGTAGACGCTGTACGCGACTTCTTCAACAATCGGAACTTCACACTTGCGGATACACCAATTTTCACCCCGGCTGCGTGCGAAGGAACGACTACCCTCTTCCCTGTCCAGTACTTCGACGAGACAACGGCGTACCTAGCGCAAAGTGGACAGCTATACAACGAAGCGAACATCATGGCACTGGGTCGAGTCTACTGCTTTGGCCCGACGTTCCGGGCTGAGAAATCTAAGACTCGCCGCCACTTAACGGAATTTTGGATGGTCGAGCCGGAAATGGCATTCGCAACGCTTGAAGATGCGATCAAACTTGGCGAGGCACTTGTGGTGACTATCGTGGCACGGGTGCTGGAGACACGGCGGCAAGAGTTAGAGATGCTCAACCGTAACATCGCTGCCCTTGAACAGGTGCGAGCACCGTTCCCCAGAATTACCTACGATGAGGCCGTGGACCTCCTGAAGCTAAAAGGACAACAGTTCGAGTGGGGTGGGGATTTCGGCGGTACTGATGAGACCGTGCTCGCAGAACAGTTCGACCGGCCGGTCGTCGTACATCGATTCCCATCTGCAATTAAAGCTTTTTATATGAAATCTGATCCAGAACGACCAGAGCTGTCACTTTCAGTGGATTTCCTCGCGCCTGAAGGATATGGTGAAATCATTGGTGGCGGAGAACGCTTGGATGACCTTGACGAGCTACTTGCTAGGATTGAGAAACACAATCTCCCGAAAGAATCCTTCGAGTGGTATCTTGACCTACGGCGTTACGGAACCGTGCCGCACTCGGGGTTTGGAATGGGAATCGAGCGTGTCCTGACCTGGATTTGCGGTTTGGAACACTTACGGGAAACGATCCCTTATCCCCGAATGCTTTATCGAATGTATCCGTAGTGGACCAAACTGTACTCACAAAACATCCAGTCGGCCGATTGAATACCGGTGGATCACGCTCCGCCACTTCTGATTTATGAAAATTGGTTTTGTCTCGCTCGGGTGTCCGAAGAACCTCGTGGATACTGAAGTGATGCTCGGCCTCGCCGAGCAGGCAGGTCATGAAGTGACGAACCGAGCGGACGGGGCTGACGTCATCGTAGTAAATACCTGCGCCTTCATTGATAAGGCGAAGGAGGAATCGATCGAAACCATTCTCGAAATGGCTCGTCACAAGCAGAACGGCACCTGCCGTCGTCTTGTTGTCACCGGTTGTCTGGCAGAGCGCTATAAAGCAGACTTGCGGCAGGAAATGCCGGAAATCGATGTGGTACTCGGCACTGATGGCGTTCCTGACATTGTTAGAGCTCTAAATGAGCAGCCTCAAGGGTCTGGAACCCAAGTGCAATTGTTCCGCAATCATTTAGAAGCCACGAGCTCAGCACCTAGCGTGAAACAACTGAAATACCTTTACGACGCTGATACACCACGGCGACGAACTACGGCATCCCATCTAGCCTATGTGAAAGTGGCGGAAGGTTGCGACTACTCTTGTGCGTTCTGCATCATTCCGACATTGCGCGGGGGCTATCGAAGCCGCTCTCCCGATTCCATCGTAAACGAGGCTCGTACGATGGCAGAGCGTGGCGTGAAGGAGCTTATCCTAATCTCGCAGGACACGACGATGTACGGGTTGGATCGCAACGACCGCGGAGCACTATCCAGACTGCTACATGCGTTGAATGATATTGATGGACTGGAGTGGATCCGCTTGTTGTATCTCTATCCGACAACGATTGGTGCCGATACGATTGACGCAATTGCAGATTGCGACAAAGTCTGTAATTACATCGACCTGCCTTTACAACACGCTGCAGACCGGCTGTTGAAACGGATGGGACGACCGGGCACGCGGATGAGCTATGAACGGCTACTTGAATCTATTCGCCACCGGATACCCGAAGTGGCACTGCGCACGACATTCATCGTAGGTTTTCCTGGTGAAACTGACGAGGATTTCCGTGAACTTTGTGATTTTATTGAAGATGTACGCTTCGATCATATCGGCGTTTTTACCTATTCTCACGAAGAAGGCACACGGGCTTTCACTCTCACCGACGACGTATCCAGTGACACGAAAGCTCGTCGACGTCAGGAATTAATGCTACGCCAACGAAAAATCGTGGAACGTCGCCAAGCGGAACGCGTCGGGCAAAAGATACGTGTACTCGTCGAGGGCCGTTCCAAAGAACATCCTCTTGTGGTGCAGGCTCGATGGGCGGGCCAAGCCCCGGAGATTGATCCTGTCACCTACCTTACCGAATGCGACCCTTCTCAGTTTTCCCCGGGTCGACTCGTGGACGCCGAAATTCTTGGCAGTCATGACTACGACCTTTTAGCCCGTCCATTGCCGTAGTAATTCCGTCGTGATAACATCGCTGTTCTCGGTCCTCGGGGATCGAGGTGGAGTGGGCGCGTGCCCACTTTTTGTGTTTTAAGTGGCACCGTCAGTTGAATTGTGGGTCTTTCACTCACGGAGAAGCGGCGGCAGATATTCGCCATAGCTGAGCGCGTAGCCAGCGGTCATGGCGTGGAGGTTTTCGACGTCCAACTACGAAGAGAATCGATAGGCTGGGTCCTGCGTGTGGTGTTGGACCGCCAGGACTCGGGTGTGGACGACGATAGTATCAGCGTCGGTGACTGCCAGAAGGTTAGCCAAGATCTCAACGCCGTGCTCGATGTCGAGGATGCGCTGGATCACGCTTACACCCTTGAGGTGTCATCGCCTGGGCTGGACCGACCATTACGAACACCAGGTGAATATCAGAGGTTCGTTGGCCGGTTGGCACAGATTGTCGTCTCTGAAGCTATCAATGGACAAACTTTTCTAAAAGGACGCATCCAAGAGGTAACCGACGGCACAGTCCTTTTGGAGAGTAACTCCCGACTACATCGGGTGCCGTTCGAGATTATTAGCCGAGCAAAACTGGAAGTAGAATTTTAATAAGAAACCATCATGAGTAATCCGCTACAACACACTATTGAGGCACTCGCGAAGGAAAAAGGCCTCGAACCAGACGTCATCATTACGGCAATAGAGGAGGCAGTTTTGGCAGCCTCGCGTAAGTACTACAAGTCGAATGAGGACCTTCGTACGAAGTTCAACGCCGAGACTGGTGAGGTTGAGCTATTTGCTGTGCGTCAAATTGTCAATGAGGTGACGGATTCCGAAACTGAAATCTCATTGGAGGAGGCGCAGGAACTCTATGGCGCCGAAGCAGAAATCGACATGCGGATTGAATTCCCGAAAGCAACTGATGTGCTTGGACGGATCGCAGCCCAGACGGCCAAGCAGGTCATTTTTCAAAAGGTCCGCGAAGCTGAACGAGAAAATATCTACGCGGAGTACTGCGACCGGGTTGGTGAGGTCATCAACGGTCTTGTCAAGCGATTCGAGAGCGGCGACGTCATCGTTGAAATGGGTTGGGTCGAAGCGCTTCTACCCCGGAAAGAACAGTCACGGGTCGAGAACTACACTGCGGGCGATCGTGTCCGGGCTGTGATCAAGGAGGTCAACCGGGTCGCAAAGGGACCACAGATTATACTGTCGCGCACCGATCCAGCCCTTCTCATTAAGCTATTCGATCAAGAAGTACCAGAAATCTATGACGGAACGGTGCAAATCCGAGGTGCCGTGCGCGAAGCCGGTGATCGAGCAAAGGTAGCAGTCTTTTCACGTGAGCGGGATGTAGACCCGGTGGGTGCTTGTGTTGGAATGAAAGGTACTCGCGTCCAGTCGATCATCCGAGAACTTCGGGGCGAGAAGATCGATATCGTTGAATGGTCAGATGACCCAGTCGTACTAGTGACTAATGCCATCAGTCCTGCGCGGGTACAGCGAGTCACGGTCATCGACGAGGCTGAGAAGGTAATGGAGGTTCTCGTCGAAGATAGGCAGCTTTCCCTCGCGATTGGAAAAAAGGGTCAAAATGTTCGCTTAGCCGCAAAATTGACTGGTTGGAAAATCGACATCAAGAGTGAAGAAGAAAAACGGCGTGAGGTCGAGGCGCAGTTCGAAGGATTCGACGCTGAGCGCGCCCAAGCCGATCTAGCAGCATCGTTACTCTCCCTTCAGGGATTCAATGAGGGCATGTGGCAGACACTGCAAGATTCATCACTGAATACGGCCGAGCACCTGATCCACCTGGCAACTCAGGAATTGGAACAGATTCTCAGTATTAGTGATGAGCTAGCAAAGGCTATTCAGAAGGTGGCCCTGGACACTGTGAGTGCACGTCGGCCAGCTGAGGCCCTTGATGCGCTCTTTAGTTCTGGTCCAGACCAGGTAGAGACCCCAGTCGACGGAGGTGAGACTCCGGCATCGGCTTCATCGTCCGGTGACACCATATCCGAGACGCCGGAGGCCGCCACTAGTGAAGTGGCAGCCGACCAAGCCGACATTAAATCAGAGAACGTGGTGGACCCAATTACCGCCGACACATCCACCGGCGAAATAGTCGAGAAGCAAGAACCGTCAAAATAGATACGAATACCGACCACAAAGACCGAGACGAGGATACGTTGGCTACCGTTCGAATTTATAAAGTCGCTGAATTGCTGAATACCACAAGCCAGGATGTGGTGGCATTACTAAAGCGTGATCATGGCATTGACGTAAAGAGTGCTTCTAGCACGATCGAAGAGGTCGTTGCGCGACAATTCGTTGAGCGCGTCGCGAGTGAGCGTGGTCTGAGCGTGCCAAGTGCGACCTTCACCAGTAAGCCGAAAGTAAGGCGCCGCAAAACCGCTAAGTCGAGTGCTCAAAAAGTCGAGCCTAAGAAACCAGCAGCGAAACCATTACCACCACCGCGGCTGGTGAAGGCCAAGCTCAAGCCGCCAGTAGACGAAGTTGAGGAGCCTAAAGCTGAGGATTCAGAGGCTATCGAGCCGCAACCGACTGCGACCCTCATTACGGCCAAAGCGCCTGCACCACTAAGTGAAAAACCAGTGGAGCTGGAGTCTCCGAGGACATCGCGCGTCGTTCCGCCAACACTCAGATTACGAGTCGAGGATGGGGGCACCCCGTCCGAGGCGAAAGTCGCCGCGCCAGCGAAACCCGAGAAGCGCCAGGTAACCACGACGCCGCCGGCACAGCCGATTACGCGTCCGGTGAATCCAAAAGGCTCGCCTCGTGTAACTGTGGCACCATCTCGCGCGCCGATCGCTGGACCAAGACCTCCAGCGCAGCCGGCACGGCCAGCGGCGCTACCTCAACGACCCGGTGGATTGCCACCACGCCGTGGACGGCGCCCACCATTTCGGCCTGGTGGGCGGTCTGGCAAACGCAAGCATCCACGCGCGGCTACGGCAGTCGTAGAAACACCGCTGCCCGACATCACTCGTACGATTACCCTCGCTGAGGGCATGACGGTCAAGGACCTAGCCGACAAGCTCGACACGCGTGCCAAGGATGTGCTGAAGAAACTGATTGAGAAGCGCATCATGATGACGATTAACACAACACTCGATACGGACACCGCAACGATGATCGCGCGCGAGTTTGGTGCAGATGTCGAGATGCGGACCTTTGAAGAAGAAATGCTCCACGTAGAACAGGAAGACGCGCAGCCAGAGGACCTTTTCCCTCGAGCGCCAGTGGTCACTGTAATGGGGCACGTCGATCATGGAAAGACAACGCTGCTCGACGGTATCCGAGAAACACGAGTCGCTGAGCGAGAGGCTGGCGGTATCACACAGCACATTGGTGCCTATACCGTGGACGTGAAGGATAAGCGCATCGTATTCCTCGACACACCAGGTCACGCCGCCTTTACGCTGATGCGCGCGCGGGGAGCGAAGGTCACTGATGTGGTCGTTCTCGTTGTGGCAGCCGATGACGGCGTCATGCCTCAGACGAAAGAAGCGGTCGATCACGCGAGAGCCGCTAACGCACCGATCATCGTGGCGGTCAACAAGATTGATAAATCTGACGCTAATCCCGATCGGGTTAAAACCGAACTTTCGGATCTTGATCTCACGCCTGAGGCCTGGGGTGGCAAGACTGTAACGGTCGACGTCTCTGCAAAGAAGCGGGAAAATATCGACCTTCTTCTTGAAATGATATTACTCGTTGCCGACCTCGGGGAGCTAAAGGCCAATCCGAAGCGGAATGCAGCTGGAACTGTGCTTGAAGCCAAACTCGATCGCGGGCGTGGACCAGTTGCGACGATTCTCGTACAAGATGGCACACTACGCGTCGGCGACACATTCATCGCTGGCACCGTTGTAGGCAAGGTGCGCGCACTTATTAACGACCAAGGACAGAAAGTCGAATCCGCAACACCCTCGACACCAGTGGAGGTGCTTGGCCTAGGGGGACTCCCCCAGCCTGGCGATGCATTCCAAGCGCTTCCCGATGCTAGCAAAGCAAGACAAATCGCTAACTTACGCCAAACTCAAGCGAAGGAGCGAGAGCTCGGTTCAAAGAGTCCTCGACTCACATTGGAATCACTTCAGGAACAGGTCGCCGAGGGTAATGTCAAAGAGCTATCCATTGTTATCAAGGCGGACGTTCAAGGTTCAGCCGAAGTGCTAGCTGACACACTCGCAAAGTTAAGCGATGAGCAAGTTAAGATCCGGATCATCCATTCGGGAGTTGGCGCAATCAATGAATCTGACGCTCTACTAGCGTCAGCCTCCAATGCCATAGTGATAGGCTTCAATGTGCGTCCGGATCGTAACGCTAATGCGGTGGCAGAGCGCGACGGACTCGACATGAGAATGCATTCGGTTATCTACCATGTTACGGACGAAATTAAGAAGGCAATGGCAGGCCTACTCGAACCAACGAAGAAGGAAGTGAGACTCGGCGCTGCTGAAGTTCGAGAAACGTTTAAGGTGCCTAAGTTCGGTTTCGTCGCTGGTTGCATGGTCACTGAAGGGCTCATTACTCGATCGGGTGACGCGCACGCACGCTTACTACGTGACAACATTGTCGTGCACGAAGGTCGTATTGGTTCACTCCGCCGCTTCAAGGACGACGTAAATGAAGTGAAGACCGGTTTGGAGTGCGGTATCGCATTTGAACGCTTCAAGGATGTCAAGGTGGGTGATGTAATCGAAGCGTTCACAGTGGAAGAAGTGGCCGCAACCGTCTGAGGCGCGCTCGCCCAGTGCCCAGAACACCAAGGAGTCAAAACAACTCCGCCGGATTATGTCTATCGTTGCCTTGTTATCAGTGGAGCTTCATATCCCCGATGCCAACTCTCTCAAAACTAAGCGCATGGTATTGCGACGCGTGAAGGACCGGCTTAAGAAATTCAACGTCTCAGTCTCTGAAACCGACCATCAGGATCTCTGGCAACGGGCGGCGCTCGCGATTGTAGCGGTCAGCACGACGCCAACAGCTGTACGTGAGGCTCTCGCCTCGGTTGAAAATGAACTTGAACGCGCTGCGCCCATGATGGTCACCCGTACTCATGTTGATTTCTTGACTTGAGACCGGATTCAATTATGGCCCAAGGCTCGCGTCCCAAACGTGTTGCGGACCTAGTGCGAGCAGAACTCGGTGAACTCCTCGCACGTCGGGTGAATGATCCCGGCGTCGGCTTCGTTACCCTGACGCGCGTCCAGGTCACACCCGATCTGCAGCATGCACGCGTGTACTTCACGACTCTCGGTGACGACAATCAGCGCGAGCAATCAAGACATGCGCTGGAGCGTGCCACCCCATTTCTCAGGCGCCAGATCGGCCAAAGACTGACTCTAAAGCGGACACCTAGGCTTACATTTCACTTCGATGAGTCAATTGGCCATCAAGAACGTGTGGAGCAATTACTGCAAGAATTACAAATATCACCGAGTACTCACACAGGTGAAAATGACGATGAAGACCAAGAACACGACGAGTAAGGCTACGAATCACACTATTCACGACGTCTGCGATGCCATTAGGTCTCACCACAACTTTGTCGTGGTCTCGCATGCCAGGCCAGACGGTGATGCGATCGGTTCACAGGTGGCGATGGGACTCGCTTTGAAGGCGCTTAATAAACAAGTTCGCCTCATTAGCGCAGGCCCGGTGCCGGATATCTACCGTGAACTTTCCGGTGTTGACGAGATCGAGGTCGCGTCGGCAGCGACAGGCAGTTGGGACGTAGCCATCGTCATGGAGTGTCCAGAATTATCCCGCACAGAACTGACAGGCTTAAATGACGGGTTCGTCCTGAACATTGACCATCACCCTGGAAATACCTTTTTTGGTAACGTCAACTATTTTGATGAGTCAGCCGCGGCCTGCGGCGAACTAGTCTTTTCAGTTCTCCAAGGCCTCCAAGTCCCGATCACAGTAGACATCGCTACGCATCTCTACATCGCAATTCTCACTGATACCGGTTCGTTTCACCACGGCCCGATCTCGACACGAACATTCGAAATTTGCGGATGTCTTACGAGCGCAGGAGCAGACCCAAGGACATTGGCGAACCAAATGTTCGACCAATACAGGGTCGGCCGTCTAGAAGTAATCGCCACAATGTTGAACGAAATGCAGTTAGAAGACCAAGAACGAGTAGCAGTGCTCAACATCGACGAAAGGCTCCTCACGCAAAGCAACGTCACCCCAAATGACCTTGACGGCCTTGTTAATCTCCCGCTAACAACACGCACAGTCCAAGCTGTCATTCTCTTTAAGTCCGCAGCAGGTCAACCACTGCGTGTCAGCCTACGTTCAAAGGGAGACGTAAACGTCGGGCTCGTTGCTTCGGCATTTGGGGGTGGCGGGCATGCGAACGCCTCTGGGTTCACACTAGAAAGCACTGCCGAAAATAAGCGGCAGGCCGTGATTGATCAGGTTATGGAAGCGGTGAGGACAGCCCTCGGACCTGCCGTTGGTGGAACTCCTGCGAAGGAGAAGCCGTTAATCAGGCCAGGATAATGGACGGCGTGTTGGTCATTGATAAGCCCGAAGGACCCACGTCACACGACATTGTGGCTCAAGTCCGGCGAGTTCTCCGAGTCAAGCGGGTCGGCCACACTGGAACCTTGGACCCGATGGCAACGGGTGTGTTGCCGCTAGTGATTGGCCGCGCGACTCGTCTAACTCAGTTTTTGTTAAAAGACTCAAAGACCTATAGCGCTACCATCCGACTGGGTTTCTCGACAGACACCTATGACGCACTCGGAACACCGGTAGGGTCAAACGGGGATCCCTCGCTAGACTTGTCCCACGAGTTGGGAGACCAAGTAATCGAGTCAGCTCTGAATAAATTTCGAGGCACATTTGATCAATGTCCACCGCCTTTCTCTGCGAAGAAAATCGGCGGCATACGTGCCTATACGATCGCTAGGCGCGGTGGGCCTGTGGTGACGGTGCCGGTACAGGTAACTGTAGACCAACTCAGACTACTCAAGGCCGAGAATAGTCGACTGCAAGTCGAAATAACCTGCTCATCAGGATTTTACGTACGGTCCCTAGCGCACGACATCGGACAGATGCTTGGCTGCGGTGCCCATCTTCAAGCGTTGCGACGAACGCGAAGCGGAGAATTTGATCTCACACATGCAATACCGCTTGAACGCGCCGTACAGGGTAGCGGTGAGGCGAAGAACATGGTTAATCCCGCCCCTCCTATCGCCGACCGAATCCTGCCGTTATCCAGACTCCTAAGAACCTTACCATCTGCGATCCTCACGAGTCGAGGAAGACGTTGTGCCTCCAACGGTCAGCCTATTAACCAGGACGAGTTGACGCACATTGATGACGTTATCGGGATGGCAACCAGTAGAGTTCGGCTGTTCGACGAAACAGGGCAACTCGTCGCGATTGCAGAAAACAGGGATGGTGCTTTGCATCCCCGGGTTGTTCTGGTCTAACATGGTAGGTTCCTAGATGAAGGAAAGTACCGAACAGGGGCGGCGGTCTGGAGTTGGCGTACGAGCCTGCAGTGTTCACTCCGAACTGTACGCGGAGGTAATAACGTGACTCTGCAGCGGGAGCAAAAAACTGATGTGATCGGTTCCTACCAGACCCACGACAAAGACACTGGGTCCGCAGAGGTTCAGGTNGCCCTCCTCAGTGGTCGGATTAGTTATTTAACCGAACACTTCAAGATGCATGCGAAAGATCATCATTCACGACGGGGCCTACTTAAACTTGTCGGACAACGTCGACGCTTGCTGGATTACCTAAAACACAAGGATGCCAAGCGGTATTCAGACTTGATCCAACGNTTGGGCATCCGTAAGTAGGCTCAAGACCGATAGTTGGACGTCCCTATCCGACCACAATTCTGTGACGGCGGCGCGGGTCGCCGACTGCACTATCCGAGGCGACGAAATCTATGTACAGGCGTGAGTTAACGATCGGCGGCAAAACACTTTCAATCGAAACAGGAAAACTAGCGAAGCAGGCAGATGGTTCCGCCATCGTGCGCTACGGTGACACCGTTGTTATCGTTACCGCCTGTTGCGCGAGTACAGAACGTGAAGGGATCGATTTTCTTCCGCTGACGGTAGATTATCGAGAGTACGCCTACGCTTCTGGGCGAATCCCAGGTGGATTCTTCAAGCGAGAAGCCAGGCCGTCAGAGAAAGAAACGCTGACCAGTCGAGTCATTGACCGTCCCCTTCGGCCGTTGTTTCCTGAGGGTTGGAGACGGGAGACCCAGGTCATCGCATTCGTCTTGTCATCCGACGGTGAAAATGATTCTGACGTGTTAGCTCTGACCGGCGCTTCAGCAGCATTGTCATTTTCCCGCATCCCCTTTGAAAACACGATCGCGTCAGTGCGCGTTGGCCTAGTGAATAACGAATTTGTCATCAATCCAAACTTTGACCAGCGTGCGAAGAGCAAACTCGATCTCGTGGTGGCTGGTAGTGACAAGGCCCTCGTGATGGTAGAAGCTGGAGCGATGGAGGTTTCGGAGGACGAAATTGTCCAAGCTCTAGAAGCTGGACATGACGCCATCAAACAAATCGTAGAGCAGATTGACGAAATGGCCAGCGAGATCGGTAAACCCAAACTAGCAGCTTCACCTGCACCATTGATGCCGGAGTTACAGCAGGAGGTCGAGAGTCAGGTGCTTAACCCTCTCACCGAAGCAATGCGGGTAAAGGATAAGATCGAGAACTACGAGCAGGTGGATCGCGTACTAGCCGACCTTTTGGAATCGATACCAAAGGATGACGCAAACAAACGTGCTGACGCCAAACGGATTTTTAAGCTACTGAATGAACAGGTATTACGTGCCGAAATTCTTGAGCGGAATAAGCGTCTCGATGGCCGAACCTTCGACGAGATTCGGACGATATGGACCGAGGTCGGCACACTACCTCGGACACACGGCTCCGCTGTCTTTACGCGAGGTGAAACACAGGCCCTGGTGACGACGACACTCGGTACAGCCGATGACCAGCAAAAGATCGAATCGCTAGCCGGTGAGTCCTATCGGCGCTTCATGTTGCACTATAACTTTCCACCGTTTTCGGTCGGCGAAGTTAAGTTTCTGCGTGGCCCAGGCCGGCGGGAAATCGGACATGGAGCCCTAGCTGAACGCGCGTTGGCGCCGATGATCCCGGACGAGGATAAGTTTCCATACACTATCCGTGTGGTCTCGGACATTCTGGAGTCGAACGGTTCATCGTCGATGGCTACCGTATGCGGAGGCTCACTCAGTCTTATGGATGCTGGTGTTCCACTGCGTTCACCGGTAGCGGGTGTAGCGATGGGTCTCATCATGGATGAGGAGAGTGGCCGTTACGCAATTTTGAGTGACATTGCTGGAGCAGAGGATCACTACGGTGACATGGATTTCAAGGTCACGGGTACGACCGATGGGATTACCGCGCTCCAGATGGACATTAAGGTCACTGGCATAACAACAGAAATCATGCGCGAGGCACTCGAGCAAGCCCGAACTGGGCGACTTCACATTCTCAGTAAGATGGCAGAAACACTCAGTGCATCACGGGAAGACACTTCTACGTTTGCCCCGCGGATCGTTACAATCAAGATCCCCACTGATAAGATCCGAGATGTCATTGGACCCGGTGGAAAGATGATCCGAAGCATCATCGAGCGGACTGGTGTCAAGATCGATGTCGAAGATGATGGAACGATTAACGTGGCGTCGAGCGACGAGACAGCGGCACAGAAAGCAATCGATATCATTCAGGAACTTACGGCGAGCCCTGAACTTAATAAGATTTATGTAGGTAAAGTCGTACGGATCACTGATTTTGGAGCGTTCGTGGAAATAATGCCAAACATTGACGGGCTACTCCACATATCAGAGATCGCGCTCCATCGAGTGAAAGATGTGCGTGATGAACTGAAAGACGGTGAACAGGTGAGGGTCAAAGTGATCAACGTTGATCCCTCAGGCAAAGTTAGACTAAGCCGAAAAGCACTTTTACAAGAAGGCAGCGATGGCGACGCTGGAGGTTCGTCGAAGCCATAGTCAGTGAAAAAGGCCTGACGATCCGTCTCCCCTCTCCATCCTAGAAGACCATTTTAGCGTTGCCCTGCCTGCAAGAAGCTCCCCTAGGCTTGGGTTAGAGTTCCCGCTGCTGCTATCCGCTCATGAACAGGCGGATGGGCGTAACACAAAAATGCTAACCAGCGGGATGGCCGTTCAGCGAGGTGTTCTTCACCAATGCGTCGAATCACCGAAACGAAGGCTTCTGGACTCTTGGTCAATTCGAGTGCGAACCGGTCGGCCCGTCGTTCCTGTTGTCGAGACACAAAGTTAGCAAATGGCACCATTGCAAGTGCAACTGTACCCCCCGTGAGAATCACGAGTGGGAGCCCAGCCGGGTCACTTGATCCAAGTAGACCGAGTGATGGTCCAAGCACAACCAGCGCTCGTGATGACGCGTAGCAGCCGACCATAATCACTACAAGGTCCATCAATAGCCCTTTCCATATATCCGCATGCAAATGATGTGCAAGCTCGTGTGCGAGCACAATCTCAATTTCTTCGTCGGAATAGTCTGTGACCAGTGTTTCGGACAGAAGAATACGTCGGCTCTGTCCTGCTCCAACGAGCGCCGCATTGGAACGCTGTAACGCGTTTCCCATGCGATACTGGTAAACCTTAATCTCGGCTGCGCCAGCGCGGGCTGCCAAACGCTCAAGACGCAAACCCAATTCCGGCCTAACCACCGGCGTAACAGTCGCAAACCAAGGCAACACAAGCGGACCGACTTTCACCAAGAGCATCACGACTAATCCAAAGCCAGCACCAACGATGATCCACCAACCGGACGGCCAAGCCCGAATGGCCGCATACATCACTACCGCTCCAACTGGGCCAATACTAAGCAGCACGGCTGTACCCTTTAAATACTCTTGCACTACACCACCCGACGATGCCATTGCAGGACGGTACCGCCACTCTAGCCTTCCAAGATAGACTCGGGAAGGCAAAGTTATTACTTCGTGGGACAAGGCGATACACAGGGCAAAGAGCCCAACACCGGAAAGCCAAGCTATGTCAATTGGTGTAGCTGGTACTAGAAAATCACGAAGAGCCTTCGATGCTCCTGTCAGAAGCATCAACGTAAGCAGCAGGCCTGTTAGCCCAACTACCGACGACAGCGCCCTACGCCTGAGCCTATGATAGCGGGTGGCCTTGTCTTCATTCACGGCTTCTGGAACATCCGGGAGCAGGGNCTGGTGCAAGAATGCCTTACCGGCCGAAAACCGAACCAACGAGCAAACCAGGAATTCGACTGAGCTTCGCCTGAACTAAAGCGAAGGACCACTGACTCAGTTAAACTGGACGGAAATCAACTTTGATACTCCGGGTTCTTCCATCGTAATACCGTACAGTCGATCCGCATGCTCCATCGTCTTTCTGTTATGAGTGATGAGCACGAACTGAGTCTCGTCAACCATCCCACGCAACATCTCAATAAACCGGCCAATGTTGACATCATCAAGCGGCGCATCGATCTCATCCAGTAGACAAAACGGACTTGGCCGGTACTTAAAAATTGCAAACATGAATGCCATCGCCGAAAGAGCCTTCTCGCCACCAGAAAGTAACTGTACGCTCTGAAGCCGCTTACCGGGTGGCTGTGCGATGATTTCGATACCACTCTCTAGTAAATCAGCCTCGTCGAGAAGGACCAAACCTGCCTTGCCACCACCGAATAGTGTGGAGAACGTCTGCTGATAGTGCATGTTGATCGCGTCAAATGCAGCACGGAAACGTTCTNTCGTCGTCTTATTGATACGTCGGATTGCTTCTGCCGTCGCGGCAATCGAATCGACCANATCCTTNCGTTGCGTAGTCAGAAAGTCGTNGCGGGTATCCAGTTCGTCAAACTGCTCGATNGCCATCATATTGACGGCGCCCAACCGTTCGATTTTTCCCTTTAGCNCGGCGATCACGTCCTCTGTNGTGACAGGAACACTAGTGTCNGTCGTTTCTGCACTGTCNCTGCCGACTTCATGCCCGTANTCGTCTTCACTAACNTCAGCGACCGCACCGGCAGGAGGCAACTGTGCAAANCCGTCGTCAGGCATAACCTCACCATCAGCTTCAAGCTNCTCAACCTCGTTAATGACTGAATCTANATCGACCTGCAATGTCTCCAAACANGAAGTCGCCAGATGCGAGAGCTCTGCCTGAGCAGTCGCCTGTGATACCTCGAATTTACTTAAGCGATCCCGAACCTCCTCGAGCGTCTCGCGTGCCGATCGAATGGTCACATCTTCTGTCTCAACATGNCCTCTCAACTCGACTAGAAGGTNGTCGGCTGTTCGCACCTGCCCCCTGATGCTCTCCAGNNCCCGAACTCCATCATCGAGAGNGCGCTCTGATTCAANGATCTTCNCTTGCAATAACTGTTTCCGACTGTTTGCGCGGGACAGGTCGTCTCGACTACTCAGAACGCGTGACTCTAATTCCGTAGTCTCCTCCTGAAGACGGTTCACTGCAGCCTTTTCGGCCAAAGCTCTCTCGACGAAGCGTGCATGGGAGGCCTTNCTGTCAGCAAAGCTTTGGCCCACTGTGTCAAACGACNTGCGCGCCTTAGATAGCTTCTCNTGGGCCACTGTGAGCACTTCCTCCGCCTTTTGCTTCTCGNCATCGAGCTTGANAAGTGACTCCCGCGCCTGCCGTTGACNGCTCTCCGCAGAAGCCTGCTCTTCCTCAGCACGCCGACACTCAGCATCAAGNAACTCACTCTTACGCGTGACCCGTTCTGATTCCTCGCCCAATGTGGCTAACCGGAGANTAAGTTCCANGGCCGTC
The DNA here is from genome assembly GCA_002720285.1 of Acidobacteriota bacterium. Lineage (GTDB taxonomy): Bacteria > Acidobacteriota > Vicinamibacteria > Vicinamibacterales > UBA823 > UBA11600. Next base: position 27,339 of record PBHT01000014.1, read on the forward strand.
TTTTCATGGACTTGTCGTTCCTCATCGAGCTTTGCCAAAACTTCGACCGCTGCCGAGACACNTCGNTTAAGNTCGTCCAATCGCCGNCCTATCGTCTCNACACTCGTNTGTTTCTCTACGATCGTATGACGCAANACCTTAATCTCNCGCCTTGTCGNAANAANACCCTTGGCCGAGGACTTGGCACCACTAGACACCAANTGAACTCCNCGGANGACCTCNCCGGATAGTGTCGCAATCGATCCAGNAACGACCGTGGCCGCTTCCACAGCCTGCTCCAATGAATCAGCGAAGTAAGCACGANCGAGCACNGAACGAATAGCAGGCGCGCANGGTCCACTGACGCGAACAACCGACATCAAGGGTAATAGTCCAGANGGAAGTGACTCGGNAGAACTGGCAACGTGAGCCTTGGCCCCGNTATTGTCGTCGGTCGCAATCACGAGGAANCCACATCGTCCAGCATCCTTTTCACGNACAAACTTGAGTCCAGCAACGGCGTGCTCACTACGAGCCACCACNACGTACTGAAGCAACTCACCAAGACAGGCTTCGACAGCAAGTTCGTACTTNTCGTCNACCTCAAGATAATCTGCCACGGAACCCANGTGGCTAATCTCACCGTTCGACTCAGTTANAATNAGCCGNGCNGCATCGGCATACCCTANCCTNGCAGCCTCAACCTCCTCTAACGACTTCAGCGTCGCGGTTAGAGCGGCCAGTTCGTGTTCATCCGATCGTAGCTCCTCAGTGACTGTTTGCANTTCACGCTGAATGCCGTCCANCTCTCCACTTCCNTCAGNGTGNGCAACCNCGACCCGATCCACCGCCTGCTGNGCCTCAACATGACCATCCNACGNCANCTGGCTNTTGACCGTCAATTTGTCCCGTTCGGACGCCAANTCAACCTTCTCTAAATCAAGTTTGCCAAGATCTTCCACCNCCCGTTCGCGCGCCNCGACCGCTTGNTCGACTTCATGGCGCAGGGCGGTAGCTGCATCAGCTAATGAAAACAATTCGTCCCGGGAAGATTCNACATTAGNTTCACTATTTTGAATTTCGAGACGGGCNGCNGCGTACGCTTTCTCGTCCGNAATAATTTTCTGTTCAGCTTCATGGCACGCTGCCTCGGCCTTGGTCNCATCAACTCGCTGTCTCTCGAGCTTTTCACTAGCTGGGGCACGTTGAGCCTCGAGCTTCATCANCCTCTCACGAAGCTCTTCAGAGGAGACGTTCAATTCGTCNACCTGCTGCCGACAAAATTCNAACTGCTGTTGACANCGACCGATTTCCAATTCTCGGNTGTGAGCCGTGTCTCGCGTCGATGTCGCCNGAATCTCACTTTCGGTCAATTCGATCCGTTGCCGCTCTTGCCGACTCTCAAGTTCGGCNAGGTGAGCCGAAGCGGCCTGCTCATCAGTACGTACGTCGGCTAAGTTAGCATCAGCAGTTGCGACNGTCAGGGCGAGCGCTCGGTGCCGACGAGTGAATAGCACCTTCTCCCATCGACGTAACTCCTCCCGNAGCCGCCGGTACCGTCGTGCTTTCGCTGCTTGACGCTTGAGTGCATTTCGTTGCTTGTCAACCTCGTGGACGATGTCGTCCACACGAGCNAGGNTTNGCTTCGCAGCTTCNACTTTTAACTCAGCAGCNTGACGACGGCTTTTATACTTCGTGACGCCAGCAGCNTCTTCAATTAACTGGCGTCGGTCGNTCGGNCGCGCGCTCAAAATCTGNCCAATTTTCCCCTGCTCGATGACGGNATAAGNCTTCACNCCAACACCAGAATCCATCAATAGGTCNTGCACGTCTCGCAGGCGACAAATCTTGCCATCAATCAAGTATTCACTTTCACCCGAACGATATAGCCGACGGGAGACCTCTACATCACGTGCCACNCTGGACACAGNAGCCCCTAANTCGGCNTCGGANCCAGNCNCTGACTCANCCTCATCAAGNANAATATTCGTGACGTNGCCGTGGCCATTGNTCTTCCGATTCACATCGGATTTGTCATNCCCGTTCTTCCCACCNCCTTGGCTGTGCCCATTAGACCGTCCAACGCTAGCTGCGGTGACACCTCGAAGGAGAAGCTTGACTTCAGCAGCACCAATCGGCTTCCGACCATCGCTACCACTAAAGATGACGTCTTGCATCCGATCACCACGAAGACTNTTTGCGCTCTGCTCACCCAACACCCAAGTGATGGCATCAACAACATTGCTCTTACCACACCCGTTGGGGCCGACGATCGCAGTCATCCCATCGTCAAACTTCAANTTGGAACGATCGGGAAAGCTCTTGAAGCCNGAAATCTCAAGGTNTTGCAAATNCATCAANAATCCTTCAANGGCTACGGACTNNNGCCNNACCAGAAACNTACGANACACCAGCTGCNNNATTAACGGTCATTNCACCTTGCCAATCGAGCGGCTGGGGNCGCTCGATTNCGTTGTCCTGANANCNANCNNGGCGGCCGNAACGAAGGCAGGTGCCACCAGGGAAAANACNNGTCGNTNAGCGCNCCCTAANGAAACGCCNCCNGATTCCACNGGTTNCTANACGNCCNTCCCCCCGCCNACTCANANNCTNNAGNAGAGAGCCCTCNANGCNNCNNGGGNACGANGGNAGTGTACCAAGGGGCTAGGCNTTGGGGCAAGNTGAANTTANGCCACTAAATATAGTATCTGGAGCCAGGACGCCAGCCCACGGAAGGACCGTGGCATCGCCCGGCCACTAATGGATGGACTGGCCTGCCACAGACAGTTGCGTCAGGGCCTCTGCATCAGCAAACAGGCTCATTGCGAACGTCGCCTGCGGATCAATCTCGACTAAATGCCGCCTCGCATCACCAACGCCAAAGAGGTCTAAGTCGATGTAATACCTGATCATGGCCCTCACGAATGCCTCGTCCTCAACCAGTTCCTCGTCATCAATCGCTATCCGTCTCTGGGTCACAAAATCCATGAAGTCAGACAGCATTTCGTCTGTAACCTCAAAATCTCTGTCAACGTTGATGCGGTCCTGACCTTGTTCAGTGATTCGCGTATCCCCAGCCGCCGAATACCTCTGAGCGTAGTCAGAAAACGCCTGTCGCGTGAACAAGCGGCGACCCAAAGGGGTGGGGTCGAAACCTTCAAGAGGCCCGGCCATAAATCGATCTGGTTCGATACCACCACCACTGTAGACATGTCGACCTGAATCGGTGTACTTCAGGTCAGTGATTGAATGGTCGCGCTCCCTTTCCTGGTCCTGCAGGGAATAGTTCAGATACTCGTCGAATGTGCCGTCCCAAGGTCGTTGAATCAACCGACCACTTGGGGTGTAGTAACGAGCTGTTGTAAGAGCCAATCCAGCACCTTGGCTTACCTGGTAGATCGACTGCACGAGCGCTTTCCCGAAAGTGGTCTCCCCAACAATGAGACCTCGATCATGATCCTGAATGGCTCCCGCAACGATCTCCGAAGCACTGGCACTGTTACGATTCACTAGAACGATCAGTGTGAGATCGGCAAAATCACTGTCCTCTCTAGCATAATAATCTTGATCTGCGTTCTGTACTCGCCCCCTCGTGTAGACGATCATGTCACCGCGTGGAAGAAATCGGTTCGCAATACGAATAGCTTGATCGAGTGGCCCACCGGGATTGTCACGGAGATCTAGAAGTAGTTGCTGCATCCCCTGTGTAGCCAATTCCTCAAGGGCCACACCTAAATCACGATCGGTTGTCTCGGAAAAGTCTCGCAGACGGATATAACCTGTCGACTCGCTAACCATGAATGCGCCAAGAATAGTTTGGATGTTGATCTCGTCGCGCATCACTTCAAGAGGTATCAGGACGTCGTAGCCAAGACGGCGAATGGCGATATTAACCACTGAACCCTTAGGGCCTCGGAGACTTCTTACCGCTTGGTCACTGGTCCAGCCTTTCGCGGACTCCCCTTCAATCTCAGCGATCACATCACCGCGCCTGATCCCCTCCATATAGGCTGGCGACCCCTCGAACAACGCGATAACTTTAATATCACCGTTTATTACTTGAATCGTAATGCCGAGACCATAGTAGCGCCCCTCTTGACGCTCTCGCATCTGTGAATAGGTACGCGGGTCCATAAAGCTCGAGTGCGGATCGAGTGTTTGCAGCATTCCATTGATCGCACTGTAAATCAGTCGATCAGTGTCGACCTCGTCAACGTAGTTAGTTTCGATTACCGCAAGGGCATTGGAGAAAGCCTTATACTGCTCCGCCACCTGGTCCTGCGTCGCCAATACCCGGCCGCCAAACAGACCGCCAGCAAGCGCAGAAACAACTACGACCATCACCAGCACCGGAAGCGACCGTATAATCCGCATGATAGGGATCGTACTAAAATAAGCTCATACCTCGCAATGAGTTCCGAACATGGCCCTGTCGAGCCAAGCTTGACCGGATCTGAGCACGTTCCTATAATGCGAGTGGTATGTTTTTACGCGCTGACAATTCAATTAAGATCTGATTGCCGCGCTGCGCATCGTCCCGGGGACGTGGATTGTCCGACCGAGGCGACCGAAAATGAAGGGTTTAAGGAGCGCTAGAACATGTTTGGCTCAATTGGAATGCCCGAGCTCATCATCATCTTCGTTATCGCCTTGATCATCTTCGGTCCTCGGAAATTACCGGAACTGGGTCGATCGTTAGGCAAGAGCATCGGTGAGTTCAAGCGTGCATCAAACGACCTACGCAACACACTGGAAGAGGAAATTCGGGTCGAGGATACCCGCACGCCAGAGCCAAACAAATCAGAAACACCGACTCCAGCTCCCCCGGAAGCAAAATCTTCCACAGCCGCCGCGCCAGAGCCAGTATCTGCACCGGCCGACACGAACGCGGCTTCAGAACAGAGCCCGCCAAAATCGGGTGTCTGATTGTCCCTAACGGAACTCGATGTCGTCGGAGTCAGAAAAAGACCCGCATCCCGCACCCGTTCAACCGCAATCGCTTGAGGACCCTCGGGTCGCTGACGACGAGGGAGACTCGGCTGGCGGTCGGATGGGCTTCCTTGAGCATCTGGACGAGCTTCGGAAGCGACTCGTCTATAGCGTATACGGCATTCTCGGCGGCTTCGTCATTGCGTTCGCGTTCATCAAGTTCATCTTCGAATTCATCATGGTACCGCTTCAGGAGGCGCTACCGCCTGGCGGGAAACTCATATACACAGAGCCTGGAGAAGCTTTCTTCCTCTGGATGAAGATGGCGGCGCTCGCGGGTCTCTTACTGGCAATGCCGATCCTCGTGTCACAGATCTGGATGTTCATTGCGCCAGGTCTCTACACACGCGAAAAAAAGTGGGCGATCCCGTTTGTTGCATTCACTTCGATCTTCTTCCTTGGAGGCGCACTATTCTCGCACTTTGTAGTGTTCCGATTAGCCTGGAGCTTCTTCGCAGGATTCTCGACCGACTACATGGACTTCATGCCAAAAATCGCTCCGGTGTTTTCTCTCTACGTCAAGATGATGCTGGCAATGGGCATCGTGTTCCAACTACCAACACTCGTGTTCTTCCTCGCGAAGCTAGGACTCGTTACACCAAAGTTTCTAATCAAGAATACAAAGTATGCAATCCTGATCATCTTCATCATTGCAGCTGTTCTGACACCGTCCGCCGATCCAGTGACACAAACTGCTATGGCCGCACCAATGATTGTCCTGTATGGGATTAGCATCGGCATCGCGTGGGTCTTCCAGAAGAGCCAACCCGACGACGATTAAAGCGGACATCTCGTTGAGTAGAAATCAGTAGGACTTGGCGAAGTACGCCTGTTCTCGTGCCGGAGCTTCGCAGCGAACACAGGTTGCGGACACTTCTAAACCGCTCATAGGTAGGTTCCGAATGGTCGCCTGCGTTTCAGCCTTGATGGCGGCCTCGCAGATCGTTTCCCCACACCACGGCGAAATAACGAATCCCGGTCGGCCCTCCATCATCTTCTTAAATTCCTCATACGACGTCGTCCTGACCGTATATTCCTCACGGAACTGACACGCACGGTCGAACAAATCCTGCTGAATCTCGCTGAGAAGCGTCTGAACTCCGGAGACAACCTCTTTACGAGCAAAAGCCACCTTATTACGGTTATCACGGCGAACCGACAGGACCTGTGACTTTTCTATATCCTTCGGTCCGACTTCGAGGCGTACTGGCACCCCTTTAAGTTCCCATTCGGCGAACTTCCACCCCGGCGTATACGAGTCACGAGCATCCAAAGTTACCCGAACGCCTGCCGCATTGAGTTCGTCGCGAACCGATTCAGCGTAAGGCAAGATGGTTTCCTGCCAGTTACCACGCAAGATCGGCACGATGACAACTTGGTAAGGTGCAATTCTAGGCGGCAAAATTAACCCAGAATCGTCGCCGTGCATCATGATCACGCCACCAACGAGACGCGTAGACATTCCCCACGAGGTCTGCCACACGTGCTGGACTGACTTGTCCCTCGCTTGAAATGTAATATCAAACACTTTGGCGAAGTTTTGGCCCAAATGATGGGAAGTGCCTGCCTGGAGGGCACGTGCGTCACCCATAAGTGCCTCAATCGAGTAGGTGTGCACCGCTCCCGCGAATTTTTCACTTTCACTCTTGCGGCCTTCAATCACGGGCATCGCAAGTTCCTGTTCAGCGAAATCCTTGTAGACTCCCAACATGCGGAGTGCTTCCTCTTCCGCTTCTTGCTCCGTCTCATGGGCGGTGTGTCCCTCCTGCCAGAGGAATTCCGTGGTTCGTAAAAATGGCCGTGTTACCTTTTCCCACCGAACCACGTTCGCCCATTGATTAATTAGGATCGGCAGGTCACGCCACGATTGGATCCACTTAGCGTACATCATGCCGATTATCGCTTCGGAAGTCGGGCGAATGACCAGTCGCTCTTCTAACTCCTCATCACCACCTCGGGTCACCCAAGCCACCTGTGGCGCAAAACCCTCAACGTGAGCCGCTTCTTTCCGTAGCAAACTCTCTGGAATGAATAAAGGGAAATACGCGTTAACGTGGCCGGTGGCCTTGAATCGACGATCCAGCGCCTGCTGCATCAACTCCCAGATTGCATAGCCGTATGGCCGGATGATCATGCATCCTTTAACTGGTGAATAATCTGCCAGCTCAGCCCGCTTCACAACGTCGAGATACCATCGGGAAAAATCTTTCGACCTGGGTGTGATTTCCGTAACAAACGCGATCTTCTTGTCCGCCATCGAGCCGCCGCCTCACTCTTCCTAAACGTGTCAGATTGCGAATAATAAAACTTAATAGCGCAGCCCGACTACATCTGCCCATCCGGTGACATTCCGTAAAACGCGCTCAGGTCACCGAGTGGGTCGCACGGAAACTCAAAATTACTGCTATCCTACCATCTGATCCCTGGTCGAAGGATTTCTTCCACCGATGAAGCCGACTTGCATCAACATAACCACTGGTACACACACATACCCGATTCATATCGCGACCGGCCTGATCTCGCGTCTTTCATCGCTAGTTGACCAGGCAACGCCAAAAGGCAGGCGGTTCATCGTCTCTAACTCCACCATCTGGCGGATTCACGGACAATCTATTAGCACCGCACTTCCTGATGCAGAACTTATTCAGATTCCTGACGGCGAACGCTTCAAAACACTCCATACAGTCAGCCGAATCTATGAATCGTTAATCCGCGCTGGAGCAGACCGTCAGGCGACCCTGGTAGCGGTCGGCGGTGGCATCGTAGGAGATGTGGCGGGATTCGCAGCCGCTACGTTTCTTCGAGGTATCACTATTTTCCATGTCCCGACCACTCTACTCGCACAGGTTGACAGNGCGATTGGCGGNAANGTTGGAGTCAACCACACACTTGGNAANAATCTNATTGGGGCATTCTANCCGCCCGCGTCAGTACTCATCGATCCTGAACTACTNACCACATTGCCTCGGCGGGANTTCCGAGCTGGGCTCTATGAAGTCATCAAGTANGGGATGATTGCGAACCGTGATCTNTTCGANNNCGTTGAACGCGATCTGTCAGCGCTGTTCGATCATAACCAGANGGCTCTCCAACCGATCATTGCAGNATGTTGTCNAATTAAGNGTTCAATCGTAGAAACAGATGAGCGNGAAGCCGGACTTCGCCGCATACTAAATTTTGGCCANACNGTCGGTCATGCGATCGAGGCAGTAACAAAATACCGTCGCTTCAAACACGGNGANGCTGTCGGCTACGGCATGTTAGNAGCGGCCGATATTGCAGAACGACGTCGAACACTCGCGCCAGAGTCCNGNAAGGCATTGTCAGNGNTANTTNCTAANCTTGGGCCTATGCCATCAGTCACCGACCTCTCCTCAAAGCAGGTCATTGACANGATCAATCGTGANAAGAAGATNAAGGANGGAAAGTTACACTTTGTCCTGCCGNCGTCGATCGGAACANCGNTNGTCGTAGACGACGTAACAACTAGACAGATCAACGCCGCATTGAAACGNCTNGGCNTAAGNCCCTANCTGNTNGAGTAGNCNGNGCAANCATCAACCTGCCNCAANCGANCCTATTGAGTTGTTCCGGCTCGTTCNAGCTCGAAAGCGATCGCCGCATCAAAGTACTGCACNGTTAAGCCACCGGTAANAGCTACACCGTTGATAACGAATGTCGGTGTCGCTTCGACATTAAGACTCACACCAAGTGCAATGTCGTCGCGCACCNTCTCAAGTATCGATGAGTACTCGGCTTCAAAGTCATCTACCCCNCCGATATCACGAGCGGCGGTTTGAACGCTGCTCGCTGACAANGTNGCTTGGTGCTCAAAAAGCCAGTCTTCGAGTGCCCCAACCCTTTCCTCACCACCCCGCNCGGCCANNANCACCGCNGCGGCGGCCTCACAAGACGCATAGTGTATGCCGTTAGGTGCTGTCTCATTACACTCCGGGTCGAGTGGATAATGCTTNGTCAACAGCTTGACAGCTCCAGGTCGTATGGCCTCGTACTTCGCGAACACTGACTTATAGTTCAGATAGGTCTGCNNGCATGGTGGACACATGTAGTCGTTAAACTTCAAGACAAGAACTTCAGCATCTTCATCNACGATCGGTAATTCCACGCGACGTTGCGAACTCCACCAGCGAATAAACTCCTCCCGCTCGCTGACCGACAAGGTCGCTGGNGCCGTTGTAACCCCCTCTAATTCCGTCGTCGTTCTAAGCCATGCCCCACCCAACACTGACCCAAGAACCAATGAAATCANTAAGCCAANNNCGATCGGAAATCNTCTTAGGATCCGAATGTCCGCCACTATNAGGCCAGGCACCTGGGATATCGCCGTCGANGTNGAGGCCCCCGACACGACGAAGAGTCCTNCAACCGCCACGTATACAGCAACACACAGCATNCAGATAGCCCCTANGACGACAAACGAGGCGTAGGCTAGATAAAACACAANNGCCAGNGCCANNGTCGACAACAAGAACAGATACGCTGCGAGATGNGCCCTGATTAGAGACGTACTTCGCCGAGCTGCCAGAATGAGGGCTCCNGTAAACATGAACCACACTAGGCCAAGATAGGCAACTGGGACNCCGCCGATGCTACCGTATTGGCTAAGGTANACCTGCGTGCAATTGAGTGTGCTACTAACGTCGCAAAAGCTGACGTAGGTCGGATCGCTGAATATCCGAGCGTGCACATAAGTAGACGCGACTGANGCNCCNANCCCAACCAACACGAACACCGCACTTAACCGAAAGGCTGCTAAACTCATAAGANCACCACCATATTNACTGAATCTCNCTCGCTCCAAACGGGACCCCACTATANGTCACCTTCATAGGNCCGNTNGATTGATAAATCCTTCCGCTCTGATTCGTACCAAAAACATGATCTCCATCNTTCGTCGGAACAGCGGTTACGAAGTANGTCGTCACGACCGTGCCAGGCACNGTACCGTTACACGGAGCAGGAACGCCGGGTGCTNCCAAACCAGCAGTTAANGTGATGCTATANGACNTCTTCAGCGAAGGATCGTTTTCAAAATCNTGACCAAGGAAACCATGGTCNCCACCNGTGGCAGGTGGNGTGGCCAACAAAGCTAAGNTCGGCGCATAGTAGCCATTAGCGCAGCTANCTGCATAGCGCGACTGTGCACTGTTAATAGCGTGCANCAAAGNAACTATGGACGCNTCACTGCCCGCTACACGNGCACGAAGCCANCTCGGAACTGAAATNGTTCCAACNATGCCTACAACCGCGANNACGATCAGTAGCTCGANCCAAGAGAAACTATTATTANCCTTCACAGTCTCCAGTCGATTTTAATATNCTTCACAAAGNATCNGCNAGTTGTTTTGGTCGGCGCGATANNATCCNNACGAGAAACTANCTTNCCTAAACAACAAGAAGNTAGACCGTGAATTGATTNGCGTTGANAAACTTANCCAACGAGNACNGCAGCAGCAATCACTGTGGTCCATCGNCCTTGCTTGTCACCAACGGCAGACTGAGTAACGTTTCTAGTGTTGACGATCTGATTGGAGAGNCGGTANACCTCTTTCTTCTCGTCCCANCTCTTATCAGGATCGAAGTCGAGATCCAGCGCAGTCGCNAGCATCTCGGCAGCCAACTCTTCGGCGTANTCNCCAGCGGTNTCCTCGTTCTCGCCNTAGCTATGGTGCTCNGAAAGATANCCNTGAACCTTCGGNTCTCGTGGAATCGCNAAACCGATCGTAGCAGCAATAAGTCGGTGTGGTTCCCGNGATGCTGCATCCGACATGACTACAAAAGTGACCTGCCCAGNNTGAAGCCGCCGCACNCCTTCAGTGCGTGACAAAATCTTACANCCTGGTGGNAANATACTCGAGACNCGTACAAGATTGCACGCCGCGATTCCNGCNGACCTCAGCGCCCGCTCAAAAGACGTGAGCTTCTCGCGATGTCTGCCTACACCCTTNGTTAAGAANATTTCTTTAGGAACGAAACCGAGCACANCNTACCNCNCGCCAAACGCCAGATAGACCCGCCAACGAACTANNNCCCANAGCGNCCTGCATCGTAGGGAACGNNCGCCGNAGTGTCAAGATGAAATCCTCNCGGACNCCTTCTACTGTCCGACAGCGGAGGCCTGATATATGATGNCNTTTCGGNTTNGGNGCTGGCCTGCCTNCCTANGCACACTGGNTAGGTNTGGGTCTCTTGNACNAGGGAGGGTAACCGCAATGAGGGTCTACGACACACCGAGCATNAGGAATGTTGCGATCGTNGGGCATAGNGGCTCCGGAAAGACGCAGCTGACCTCNGCCATGNTNTTTGATGCNGGCATGGTGAACCGCTTGGGGATGGTAGACGAAGGCACCACGGTCACCGACTTTGACGAGGAGGCNATCGAGNGGAAACATACCTTGGCCGCGAGTGCNGCCTACGCTGAGTGGAACAAGANTAAAATCAACGTTCTCGANACCCCAGGGATCGCTAATTTCCTCAGCGAGGCAAGAACNGCATTNGGCGTNAGCGANNCNGCCGTTGTCGTGGTGGACGCTGTCTCAGGAGTNGAAGTNCAAACGGAAAAGACCTGGGCTGAGGCANAAGAACTCGGTATTCCTANNGTGGTNGTACTNAACCACNTTGATCGNGAGCGAGCTAGCTTGNCTCGTTCCCTTACGTCGCTTCAGGANGTGCTTGGGCGNACCATCGTGCCAATCCAAGTGCCAATCGGTAGTGAAAAATCNTTNCGGGGAGTCGTNGANCTCGTTGCCATGANNGCGCTCGTGTTCNCCTCNGGNAGCAACGGCAAACCTTCAGTNGAAGANATNCCAGACGANATCGTNGCTTCGGCNAANACNGCACGAGAGGCTTTGATTGAAATGGTGGCGGAAGCCGATGACAACCTTATGGAGAAGTTCTTCGAGNCTGGAACGCTCACACAAGAAGAACTCGAAGCCGGCCTCCGTACAGCAGTCCTCGCAGGCCAAGTTGCACCGCTAGTGTGCACCTCGGCTACGCTTAATATCGGCATCGTACCGCTCCTAGATGCTCTCGTAAAATACACTCCATCCCCAGCCGATCGTCCGTTCCCTAGTACAAACAGTGACAAAGAATCCGACCAGAAGGTTGCCTCAAGCGAGGGACCAATCGCTGCCTATGTATGGAAGACCATTGCCGATCCGTTCGCCGGACGCATCACAATGTTCCGCGTTGTTTCCGGCACCATTCAAGCTGATGCAACGATACATAACCTCACAAAGGAGTCGGCCGAGCGCTTCGGCAGCTTACTTTTACTCCAAGGCAAGACTCAAACTTCTGTGGATGAACTCCGTGCTGGGGATCTCGGTGCCGTTGCAAAACTAAAAGACACACACACAGGCGATACTCTGGCGGATAAAGGTGNCTCGAGTCAGTTTCCGCCGTTCACGTTCCCATCTCCAGTATTGTCCTACGCGATCGAACCGAAAAGTCGTGGCGACGAAGAGAAAATCAGCACATCACTGCAACGCCTTAGGGAAGAAGACCCGACAATCGAGTACAAGAGAGACGACCAAACTCAGGAACTCCTGCTCTCGGGCCAGGGGCAGGTACACATTGAGGTTACGGTAGCCAAACTAAAACGTCGTTTTGGCGTCGAGGTAAATCTCAAGCTGCCACGGATTGCGTACCGCGAAACGATTTTGGCTTCAACTGAGGCCCACGGACGCCACAAGAAACAGACTGGCGGTCACGGACAATTCGGTGACTGCAAGATCCGCATGGAACCGTTACCTCGGGGTAGCGATTTTGAGTTTGCTAATGAGATCTTTGGTGGTTCTATCCCGAGACAGTTTGTACCAGCAGTCGAGAAAGGCATCCAGCAGTCACGGATGCGTGGATATCTCGCGGGCTACCCAGTCGTCGATTTTAAGGCAACGGTGTTCGATGGCTCGTTCCACCCAGTAGACTCAAACGAGATGTCGTTCAAGATGGCAGGTTCCTTGGCGTTTAAGGATGCAATGACACGCGCCAAGCCCACACTTCTGGAACCGATCATGAACGTTGAAATCTACTCTCCGAGCGAATTTGCTGGCGATCTAATGGGCGATCTCAATAGTCGACGCGGCCGCATAGGTGGGATGGAGCCTCGCGGCGCAATGACCGCGATTAAAGCTCAGGTCCCAATAGCGGAAATGTTGACCTATGAACAGCAACTCACGTCCGCGACCGGTGGCCGAGGAGCATATCAAATGNAGTTCTCTCACTACGAAGAGGTGCCGGCTCACCTCCACAGTGACATCATCTCAGCAGCAAAGGCCGAAAGCTCATAGAAAACAGCCGGCAACGGCTGACCCAGCAGCCAGATATCAAGGAGACCTTGGGTTTCTCCTAAACCTTTTAGGATTTCTCGGTAGAACCGTCCACGTCACCTTTACCTTGGATTCGTCGCGCGGCAGCTCGGAGCCGCCCTCCAACTCCTTGGCTTGATTTCTGTGAAGTCGTAACTTCAGGTTGCAACGGTTCTGTTGACGCTGGCGAGTACTCGCTACCCACCAGTTCCNCTTGCGCCATTTCTGCCTTGTCNCCCTGCCGTAACCCGAGCCGAAGGAGACGCGTGTAACCACCTGCCCGCTTCTCGAAGCGTGGCGCAATTCCATCAAACAGCTTACTCACAATCGCCTGATCGGCAATGTCACGACGAACGAGTCTTCGTGCATTTACNCCACGCACCACATCGTCACTCGCCAGTCCACGCTTAGCAATCGTAANCAGNCGCTCCACGAACGGNCGCAATTCCTTTGCCTTGGACACAGTCGTCTGAATTCGCTCGTGACGCAGCAACGCTTCAGCCTGATTTCTGAGCAGTGCCTTCCGATGCTCACTAACCCGTCCCAACTTTCGATGTGCTACTCGATGGCGCATGTAACCTTCACAGTTCTATGTTGCACGCATTCGTCCACTACGCGCTTCAGACCGCAGGGTCGATTTCAGATTGTGGCTNCGCCTCAGGCTGCGGCACTGTCTGATCGAGCCGCATACCAAGGCTAAGTCCCATGTTTGTAAGGATTTCCTTAATCTCGTTCAAAGACTTCCTTCCGAAGTTTTTAGTCTTAAGCATTTCGGCTTCAGTCTTCTGCACAAGCTCAGAGATCGTTCTAATCTCAGCATTCTTTAGGCAGTTGTATGACCGCACAGAGAGTTCCAATTCTTCTACACTCTTCTCGAGGTTCTCGTTTGAGGTCAGTTTTGGCGGTTCAACTGAGAGGTCCTGTGCTTGCTCAACTGGATCATCTAGGGAGATAAAGATCTTTAGGTGATCTTGAATCAACTTCGAAGCCAAGGACACTGCATCACGCGGCGTGATCGAGCCGTTAGTCCAGACATCCAAAGTTATTTTTTCGTAATCAGTGGTTTGTCCCAGCCGGGCTGCTTCAACAAGGTAATTAACCTTCTTGATCGGCGAGTGGACGGAGTCAATTGGAATCCAGCCGATCCCCAAATCATCATCGAAATTCTTATCGGCCGACACATAACCTCGGCTTTGACGAACCCTCATTTCCATTTGTAATCGGCCACCTTCGCCAATCGTTGCGATGTGAGCATCCGGTTCAAGGATTTCCACATCAGAGTCCGTCTGAATGTCACGNGCTTTTATCTCACCAACCTTCTCCGACGTGANCGACAGGGTCTTAGGGTGCTCTNCATGCATCCGCAGTGGCACCTGCTTAACATTCAGAATAATATCTGTCGCATCCTCAACAACACCTGGAATCGGAGAGAACTCGTGTTGTACACCCTCGATCTTTACCGCGACGACCGCTGCGCCTTCGATTGATGAGAGTAATACGCGGCGCACTGCGTTCCCGACAGTAGTGCCGAATCCACGCTCGAATGGCTGCGCAGAAAACCGACCAAATCGGTCAGTCAACGTTTCCCGCTCAACCTCCAAGCGCTTTGGCCGTTGGAAACCTTTCCACAACATCGACATCAGTCCTTTCTCAAATCGTTTCTACCGAATTCTGACGGTTGTCGAGAATTACTTGGAGTAAAGCTCGACTATAAGCTGCTCTTGCACGGGCAGATTAATCTGCTGNCGTGTCGGCAGTGACGCAACGCGGCCGGAGAGCTGTTCTGCATCAAACTCGAGCCACTCAGGAATTCCCCGTCCCTTAACTTCCTCCATCGCGTGTTGAATCGACTTACTTTTGGCTTTTGACTCGCGCACGCTCAATACATCACCAACTCCCACNGAGTACGACGGCACATTGACACGGCGGCCATTAATAAAGAAGTGTCCATGACGCACGAGTTGCCTCGCCTGGGATCGTGAGGTCGCTAATCCGAGCCTGTATATCACGTTGTCAAATCGACGCTCAAGTAGCTGAAGTAAGGTCTCACCGGTTATGCCCCGATGGCGATCGGCAGACTCAAAATAGCGTCTAAACTGACTCTCCAGTACGCCATAGGTACGCTTCACTTTCTGTTTCTCACGAAGCTGTAAACCGTACCCCATGAGCTTAGCCTTCCGACCCTTGCCGTGGTGACCTGGCGGAACGTTACGCTTTTCAATGGCGCACTTCTCCATATAACACCGCTCGCCCTTTAGAAAGAGCTTCATGCCCTCACGCCGGCAAAGCCGGCAAACCGCACCTGTGTATCGTGCCATGTCGTGTCCTTACCGTCTCATTCCAATAACAATTCCCATAACTGTTACACCCGCCGACGTTTCGGCGGGCGACAACCATTGTGCGGCACCGGAGTCACATCACGGATCGACCTAATATCTAATCCGATCGTCTGGAGAGCACGAACCGCCGACTCTCTTCCAGCACCAGGCCCCTTTACACGTACTTCAAGCGACCGCATACCCACTCCCTTAGCCGCCTTCCCCGCAGTAATAGCTGCCTGGGTTGCTGCAAACGGCGTGCCCTTACGGGACCCTTTAAAACCAATACCACCAGCGCTAGACCAAGCGACCACATTACCCTCAGCATCGGTGATCGTAATAATGGTGTTATTGAACGACACTTGAATATGCGCGTGGCCATGCTGCACGACACGCTTCACGCCGCGCTTTTTGAAAGTCTTTTTCCGTTTAACAGACTTTTTCGTCGGTTCTGGAAGTGCACTTTCAATCGCTTCTTTCTTCGCCATGCCTTGAGACCTTTCGCGCTAAACCGTTCTTTTCCTAGCGACCGCACCTTTCCGCGGCCCCTTACGAGTCCGGGCGTTGGTGTGAGTCCGCTGCCCACGTACAGGCAAGTTTCGTCGGTGGCGCATGCCACGATAGCAACCAATTTCCATGAGTCGTTTAATACTCACAGAGATTTCCTTACGCAGGTCACCCTCGACCCGACCTTGCTCTTCGATCACGCGACTGATTTTACGAACGTCGTCTTCAGAGAGATCCTTGACCCGAACATCGCCACTGACACCAGCCACCTCAAGAATATCAGTTGCCCGTTTTCGGCCGATTCCATAAATAGAAGTCAAACCGATCTCAATCCGTTTCGTTATCGGTAAATCAACGCCTGAAATACGTGCCATATGCGTCCTTCGCTCTCACGTGCAACCATTGCACTCCGTTGCTACTTCTCGTTCAACCCTGTCTCTGTTTATGTTTCTGATTGCTACAGATAACCCTGACGACACCTCGTCGCCGAACAATCTTACACTTGGCACACATACGTTTGACAGATGTTCGAACCTTCATTTCCACTTCCTCACGCTGTTACGGTCTGCGAATCGCTCGGCCTCCGTGTCAAGACTTCTGCGCTACTTGAGGTTACGGCAACCGTGTGCTCAAAGTGAGCAGACAGGCTACCGTCACTGGTCACAGCCGTCCACTGATCATCGAGTACGCGCACAGTTGGTTTACCAATATTCACCATTGGCTCAATTGCCAAAACCATGCCTTCGGCTAGTCTCGGACCTTGACCAGGTTCGCCATAGTTCGGAATCTGAGGTTCCTCATGCAACTTCGTACCGATACCGTGACCTACGAACTCTCGAACCACCGAAAAACCGTTGGCTTCTACATGACATTGAATGGCATGGCCGATATCCGAAACTCTCAACCCTACTCGCATTCGCTCAATACCAAGCTCTAGGGCCTCACGTGTTACCCGTAATAACTGCTTCACCTCATCCGAAACCGTCCCAATGGCCACCGTCACCGCAGAGTCTCCGTAATAACCATCTAGTAAGACGCCGACGTCAAGCGACACGATATCGCCTGCCATTAGTTTTCGCGGTGACGGAATCCCGTGAACTACCTCGTCATTAATCGAAGCACATAAGCTCGCAGGAAAACCCCGGTAACCTTTGAAAGCCGGCGTAGCTCCAGCCTCACGTACACGAGCCTCGACCGTCGCATCCAGCTCGGCCGTGGTAACGCCTGGCGCGGCTATCGTCCGTAACTCATCCAGCACGCTTGCCACAACCTGATTCGCCGCACGCATCCGTATCAGTTCCTCAGGCGATTTGCACACAATCACTCGCCTATCCTCGCATCAGTCACGATCGGTCCTGTTCCGGCGAACTCTGAAAACGATCAATCGCTTCCTGCACCGATCGCTCGACTACATCCGGTGTTCGACTTCCATCAATCTCAGCGAATGTTCTGCGGCCACGATAATAACTCGTCAAAGGCTCTGAATCGCGAGCATAAACTTTCAACCGCTCGCGTACAATCGCCTCGCGGTCATCGCTTCGTTGCACCAACGCACCACCGCATTTCCCGCACTCAGTTCCCAAATCGTCACCAAAAATTTCCCCGCACTCTCCACAAACACGCCTAGCAGCAAGCCGACGTACCAACTCATCCGAGGGAACAGAGATATCAAGGACAATCAATGGATCGCGATCAACCAATATCGTATCCAGCGCCTCAGCTTGAGCTACGGTCCTTGGAAACCCATCTAGCACGAAGCCCTCCAGAGCATCCTCCCTCACCAATCGCTCGCGGACAATTCCGATCATCACCTCGTCACTCACCAAGCCACCAGCATCCATGGTTGCCTGTACCGCACGGCCAAACTCGGTCTCCAGCTGTGCAGCCTCTCGTAAGATATCGCCCGTCGAAATTCTTGGTACATGTCTTACTTCACCTAGCTGCGATGCCTGCGTACCCTTCCCTGCCCCTGGCGGTCCGAGCATTGCAATGTTAAGCTGCATCCCATCTCCGCTAGGCCCTACCCTCGTCTTCCACGAATGCGAGTCTTCTTCATAAAACCATCGTAGTGCCGCATAATGAGTTGCGATTCAACCTGCTGCACCGTATCCATCGAGACGCCAACGATGATGAGTAGGGATGTGCCTCCGAAGTAAAACGTCACGTTCATCCCCTGGGTAATAAATTGCGGAAGAACTGCATCAAGTTGCTCCCCAATGAACGGAATCGGTGCAACTCGGATACCTACGATCAAAAGATCTGGCAAAACAGCAACCATCGCCAAATAGATCGCACCAGCCAGAGTAATCCGCGTCAAAATTGTGTCAATGTATTCGGCCGTC
>PBHT01000015.1 GCA_002720285.1 Acidobacteriota bacterium
GGCCGATAGCGCACCGGTGAACGCACCCTTAACGTGACCAAATAGGTTCGACTCAAGCAAGTCGTGGGACAGATTTCCCGAACTCACCGTAACGAACGGAAACTCCGTCCTGGCTGAATGGGTGTGGAGCGCACGCGCGACCAGCTCCTTGCCGGTACCGCTCTCCCCTTCAATCAGAATCGTCGAGCGGCTGGGCGCTGCCTGTACGATCAGGTCGAACACCTGACGCAGTCGGGGACTTCGGCCGACTATGTCATCGAAATCATAGCTTTGAGCCTGAAGGTTCTGGCGAAGCGTCCGATTCTCTACTGCCAAACGCCGTTGCTCAACAGCATTCCGTAATACCTTCAACACTTCATCGTGTTTGAACGGTTTGGTGATGTAGTCAAACGCGCCAGCTTTAATCGCAGTTTTTGCACTCTCGACCGACCCGTAGGCTGTGAGCATGATCACTGGAAGTTCTCGGTCGAGCTTCTGTAGAGCGTCAAGAGTGGCCATGCCTCCCTGTCCTGGCATCATCACGTCCACAATGGCCGCATCTAGCGATTCGCCGCGCGCCATTTCAAGACCTTCTTCTCCAGTTGAAGCCGTCCGAACCGTGTAGCCTTCCCGGGTAAGAAGCGTTGTCAATATTTCGAGCACTACCTCTTCATCGTCCGCGACGAGAACCGTGCGTTCATCCGTCATATAAATGTTTCGCAGCTTATTGGGCTACTTCATCCGAGCGCGTCAAAGTCGAAGCAGCAAGCGGAAAGTCGAGCGTGAATTTCGTTCCTTGTCCCTCGACACTGTCACATTCAATTGAACCACTATGTTCTTGCACAATACCGTAGGTGATCGACAGGCCTAATCCTGTACCACGTCCCAATGATTTGGTCGTAAAGAAGGGGTCGTAGATACGTGAGAGATGTTCGCCAGAAATACCCGACCCAGTGTCAGCAATTTCAATGGTGGCACGGTCACCATCCCGACGCGTCGCGATCCGAAGCCAGCCACCATTTGGCATGGCATCCCGGGCATTCAAAAATAGGTTCAAAAACACTTGCTGGAGCTTGTAATCGAGCCCGAGAGCTATTGGTGCAGGAGTGCCCAATTCTTTACGGACGCTGATATGTGACTCCTTGAGCTGGTGCTCTAGTAACGACAGGACATCGTTTATGACAGCGTTGACATCAACCGGACCAGCTTCTGTGCGCGCTGGGCGTGCTAAATCTAGAAGGCCGTTTACGATCTTCGAAGCGCGAATCGTTTGTCGCTCAATCTTCTGAAGCAGCCGCGTCTTCGGATCGTCGGTCTCCGCTCCCTCCAGTAGCATTTGGGTAAAGCTCGAAATTCCAGTTAATGGCGTGTTGACCTCGTGAGCCACACCAGCTGCGAGAAGTCCGATTGATGCCATCTTCTCCGAGATCTGCAATTGCTCTTCCAGCTGAACACGCTCCGTAATGTTTTCTAGGATTACGATCGTACCAGCACTCTCGCCCTGTGGTGTTCGCAGTGGCGCTGTCGCCAAATTGACTAGCAGTCGTTTCGGCCCGTCAGAATGACGGGACTGGAGTGGGAAGCGATATCTGACAGAACCCGTGTTGCCGCCATCCTGTACTTCTTGAAGCATCTGCACGAATACTGGCTCAAACAAAGAATCCAGTCTCTCGCCAAGGGCCTTATCACGTTCGACACCATAAAGCTGCTCCAGGCTTTGGTTCCAACGGATCACCCGACCATCAAAATCAATGACGGCTAAGCCATCGTTAAGGGACTCGATTACGTTCTCACTGAATTCACGAAGTCGATCGAGCTCGGAAGCCTTCGCACGCAGTTGGCCATAGAGCCGACCGTTCTCGAGCGCTGTCGCCACCTGCGCCGCGACCGCAGCGAGTAACGCAAGGTCTTCACTGCTAAGAAGCTCACCGTTGTCCTTACGCCCAACCGCCAGTACCGCCGTCGTCCCATCCTTCGAGACGCTAGGGATCAAGTAGTGAATTCCAACATCTCGCCAAGCATCAACATCGGAATTATCTGAGCGCCACGTGGCGTCGTCGAGCACGACCGTCCGCGAAGCCCAAAGCCACTCGCCGAGCGGTGACCGACGAGACAACCTCGGTATTTCCTCACCTACACCAGCAGCATGAATAACCCGAAGATCATCGCCTGAACCATCATCCACCGATGCGAGCATAAGAGCCATCCTATCAACGACGAACGTATCCATAACTCGCGTAACGAGGCGCTCGCTCAGACGTGCGAGATTTAAATCTCGGTTCAAGTCACGAGCAAATCCAACCAGTGCCCGTCGGTAATCGTAACGATCGCGATAGTAGACTCGGTCCAAGCCTGACTGAATCAAATCCTTAACCGGACTCGCTAATAACACAACGACCAACGTCGCAAGTAGCGCGATGATTGAATTATGCTGCTGGGATCCACCGAACAAGATCGCGGTGGCAACGCGGAGCAGTACCGCGTAAATTACTACCATGGCTAAAAGCACCGTGGTGTAAGCCACCGACCGCTTGATGATCACCTCAACGTCCATCAGTCGGTAGCTGACCACCGCCGACGCAAACGATAAGGGAATGAGGCCGAGTGGTATCGCGGTTAGCTGCATCTCCGGTGCAGGATTAAAGCCTAGTACAAACGGCAAGAGGTAACCGGCTAGAAACGGCAAGCCACCCATTACCGTCCCCCACAGAATCCACCGGAGCTGCCGACGCGCAGTCACCGACCGAGCTCGTCGCAGCGCCCAGAACATGATTGCTGCACCACCCATCAGACAGACCGCGAGGTAACCCAGCTCAAGACGTTCCAAACTTTCGATCGTGCTCGTGAGCTCAACCCTCCCAGCACCGGATCTCGAGAAGGTAACAATGCGCATCAACCCGATGACAAGCGCTGGCAGATAGAGTACGAGATGCGGGAAGGGCCGCAGCTTGTTCTGCGTCGAGTTGGGTGACCGTTCAGGAAAAATTAAGGCGAAGTGTATAAATAGCGGCGGCAGCAGGAGCGTCGCGATAACGTCCAACCAGTAGAAGACCCAATCCAATCGGTCAAGCCGGCCACTAAAGGAAAATGTGAAGACGCCGAAGAAAGCTACCGTTAACCAAAAAAAGTGGAGGGTGGCCTGCACCGTTGGCCGGCGCAGTCGTACCAACGCACCCATAAGTAATGTGAAAACACCGACGGTCGCTAACACAAAATATAAAACGCGATTACCGGCTGGAATCGGCTGCGGTGTCAATTCGAAAAGTTCTTCCGAACCCGAGCGAAAAACAATGTAGTCGAGTTGATCCCCAACCGCGCTAATGTGCAGTTCGGCCAGCACGGCGTCAGGCGAATCGACCGGCTTACCATTAATTGCTAGCAGTAGGTCACCAGGCAAGATGCCCACGGCACCGGCAGCCGACTGAACATCTATTTCCGCTGCAACCACCCCTTCAGGCCGGGACACCCACAACACGCCATCTTCAACTTCACTCCAACTCGAGCGGACCGCAATGTTCGCGAACGCCAACACCAGGAGTGCGGCAACAACCAACATGGCGAGTATTTCCTGTCGTAACTCGCCAAACGGTGGCCAGGCCTTCACGTTACGCTTCAGAGCTGCTCGCATATCATTCAAGCTAGATTTTGAAGAACTGAATTCACAACAGCTAGAAAAAGTGACCTGCAACCCCCAACTAGTCTTACGTCGGGGCCATTAAACGAGTTCGAAACCTTACCTGAGCACACTCCGACGGGTGTGGCGTAACCACCAAGCCAGCTCGCTGTGGCTGTGCCTTGCCCCATTAGCGATCTCGTCAACAGGCTCTTGATCATTCAGTAAGTCGTTTGCAACGATGTCTTGCACCGTCGTGTTGGATTGACCGAACACCGGCACTATCGCTCCCTCGAATGGACGACTAACACCGTCGGTAAAGGCCGTCGGATTCACCGGTAAATCCCGACTTTCGGTTGAAATCTGAAAGCACACACTCAATAAACCGCTGGCAACAGCGGCAATAATGACGCGATGGCAATGATTCATCGTCCCTGTCTCTGCAGACTCTTTAGGATCCGACGACGGTGAAAGTCACGTCGCGCGATATTGAGGTAGCCAATTCGTTGTCGGTAATCTTGATCTCTAACCGAAAGATTCCTTCGGGAAATGCGCTTAAGGGAACATTCTGGCCAGCCGACAATTGGTGCCCGGCCGTCATATCCAATTGAGGTGGCAGGGTCTCAGCACTTAGGGTCTGCGGCGTTGTGGAATTGAACATCTCTTCGCCGCTGACAGTGCGCTGATGAAAAGTGTACTCAACTGTGACGTTCGGCTTACTCTCAACAAGACTTGGGTTGTAAATAAAGAATAGGAACGACAGTGTATCTGTCTTCGCGTATTCGAGTGTGTCTCGTAGTACCAGGCGTGCTGACCCGATCGCATACGGGTCGGAACGCTGCTGTTCGGGTGAGAGTGGCGTAAGAATTGTCTCCACCCGTTCGGTGACGAATATCGTGCTCGTTGTTAACTGACCACTCCATAAATCTGGCACTTCAACGGTTCGCTTGATCACTCCCCAGCGGATCTCCTCAGACTCGGTCTCCACGAGCTCAGAATCTTTAATCCCAATGTAAAGGTCGTAGGAACCCGCCGACGCAGCGAAAGCACGCTGAGCAACGTAGTCGCCTTCCTCAGCTAGCCGCAAGTCGATGAAGTGCACATCTTCGAAGGAATAGGATGGCGGCTCCACAGGCACCCGTCCCGTGTCCGTCTCAGCCGGCTCCAGGTCAAGCGGTTGGGCAAGCACCATCCCCGCAGGCACCAATCGGACATAGACCGTCACCGATTGGCCGACCGTCGCGGGATTAAGTCTAAGGGTAAAGGGGATGTAGACCTGCCCTTCCTGAGCCCGGAGGAATTCCAAGTTCACATCGGCGCGGATATCGGACGGCACCAACTCACCCGAAAGCGCCGCGTCCATTACCTTGAGAAGCCTTGATACCTCGGCGCCTTCCTGCTCGGTTAGAATCGGCTCTGGGGTTGTTGTCTGCCCTGTTGCCGTCCCGGGGGAGCCCACTTGGTCGCCGCCTTGGACAGAAGTGGTACCCACCACGGCACAGCAACTCGCGACGAGCGCCCACAAGCTCAACCTTTTACAGTTCACAAACATTGGACAGGCTCCGACTAACGAGGAATCGTTTCGGCAAAACTCTGGCCAGTGTACAGGCACCTAACCACGATAGGCAACCCTACTAAGACAGACCAAACTCTTGATTCTGGGAGTGTTTTCCCATCTGATGGCCCCGAAGTCGTCCGGGTCGCGTGATATGATCCCGGTCGCAGCACTCACGGCTTCAGCTGAAGCCGGCCTGCGGCGCCACCAACACTTCGAGCAGGATCGTGCATATCAGTGAAGTGATCGGCCGGGAAATTCTCGACTCCCGGGGAAATCCGACGGTCGAAGTTGATCTCACTCTCGAGGGCGGCGCAATGGGTCGGGCTGCGGTGCCCTCAGGCGCGTCTACCGGAATTCGCGAAGCAATCGAGCTTCGTGACGGTGACGTACGCCGCTACCACGGGAAGGGCGTGCTACAGGCCGTCAGCCATGTGAACGGTGAGATCGCCAAGGCATTCATCGGCACTGAGTTAGACCAGGCTTCATTCGATCAACGTCTCATCGAGTTGGACGGCACGCCTAACAAGGGCCGGTTTGGTGCAAATGCAATCCTAGCCGTCTCTCTGGCGGCGGCGAAGGCGGCGGCCACACCCCTTCCCCTGCCACTTTACACTCATCTCGCATCACTCAGCCATCGGAAAACCGATACATCTCCACTTCTTCCAGTACCGATGATGAACATCCTCAACGGTGGTGCGCACGCTGATACGAACGTTGACTTTCAAGAATTCATGGTAATGCCGATTGGGGCCCCGACCTTTACAGACGCCCTGAGAGCCGGTAGTGAAATTTTCCAGGCACTCCGAACGAGGCTTAAGCAGCGCGGCCTCTCTACTGGCGTCGGTGATGAGGGAGGCTTTGCTCCCAATCTGCAGTCAAACCGTGAAGCGATCGACCTTGTTCTTGAGGCGATCGCCGAAGCCGGCTTCACCGCAGGTCGGGATGTCTATCTGGCACTCGACATTGCGGCAAGTGAACTATGGGATGACACTTCGCCCGGTCGCTACATATTCAAGAAGTCTGATGGCAGTACGAAGACCGCCGAAGACCTCGTGAAAATGTACTGTGACTGGGTCGCCGAGTACCCGATCGCCTCGATCGAAGACGGTCTCGCGGAACAAGATTGGGCGGGGTGGCAACTTTTGACTCGTGAGTTGGGTGGCCAGTTACAACTGGTCGGTGACGATGTCTTCGTAACAAATCCGACAATCCTTCAGCGCGGCATCGCCGAGGGTGTCGGAAATGCACTCCTAGTTAAGCTGAATCAGATCGGCACGCTGACCGAAACGTTACAAGCAATAGCGATAGCAGAGGCTGCGGGCTACGCATCGATCATCTCACATCGCTCTGGGGAAACTGAGGACACGACAATTGCTGACCTTGCTGTTGCGACGGCAGCAGGTCAGATTAAAACGGGTTCGGCAAGTCGCACGGATCGAGTTGCCAAATATAATCAACTGCTCAGAATTGAATCGACTGTTCGGTCAAGCCGGTACGCTGGCCGCGCGGCACTTAAGCATCAAGCCACTTAACCCCACCCAGCTACCCTCTCATGGTCACGAATTTACCACCGCTCGTTCTAGTCGTGCTCGATGGCTGGGGCCTTCGGCCAGAAAAAAATTATAACGCCGTGGAACTCGCTAGCACGCCGGTGTATGACGAATTACGCGAGCGGTTCCCACACGCATCGCTAGTTGCAAGTGGAGAAGCCGTTGGACTTCCTGCTGAGCAGATGGGCAACTCTGAAGTGGGTCACATGAATCTTGGAGCCGGGCGTGTCGTCTACCAAGATATTAGTCGCATCGACGAGGCGATTCGAGACGGCACATTCGCCGCAAATGAGAATCTGACTGCTGCGATTAGACGATGCAAAGACCACCATTCGCTTCACCTAATCGGTCTCGTCTCCGATGGAGGAGTTCATAGTCATCAGCGTCATCTGGTTGCCCTGATTGAACGAGCCGCCGCGCTGGATGTGAACAAAGTGTTCGTACACGCGCTCACAGATGGACGAGACACTCCACCCAACGCGGGCCTGGAATTCCTAGCAGCGCTCGAACGAACCATGGAGCTCCTAGGTGTTGGACGGATCGCCAGTGTTTGCGGAAGATATTTTGCGATGGACCGGGACCAGCGATGGCCGCGAATAAAACGTGCTTATGACACCATCGTTTTAGGTAAGGCACGAAGCGCTTACTCCGCAACCGACCTGCTCACATCGTCCTATGCTGAGGGTATAGCTGATGAATTCGTGGAGCCAGCGTCTATTGTCGATTCTTCCAACCACCAGATTGGCCGGATGGAAGATGGCGATTCTGTGATTTTCTTCAACTTCCGAGCTGACCGTGCACGTCAACTAACACGTGCAGTGGCCTCTGAAGGTTTCAAGGAATTTTCTAGAGGTCGGTACCCCAATCTGCATTGCACTACTTTGACTGAGTACGATGCGACATTTGGCCTGCCCGTGGTGTTTTCACCCCAGAAATTCTCAAACAACTTAGCTGAGGTGTTAGCAAGCCACAACGTTACTAACCTTCGGCTGGCCGAAACAGAAAAATATGCTCACGTGACCTACTTCTTCAACACAGGTGAAGAGCGGCCCTACGCCGGAGAAGACCGGCTCCTCGTCCCATCGCCTCAGGTCCCAACCTACGATCTACAGCCCGAGATGAGCGCGCAAGGTATCACCAACCAGCTTGTGCAGGATATCGAGGCTAGACGACATCGGGTTATCATCTGCAATTTTGCGAACGCTGATATGGTAGGTCACACTGGCAAGCTCGACGCAACGATTGAGGCGGTTAGTACGCTGGACAATTGTCTTGGCCAAATCGTCACCGCCGTACAGGCCGCAGGGGGGACCGTTGTCATGACGGCTGATCACGGTAATGCAGAATTATTATGGAACCAAGAGCGTCAGTGTCCACACACCGCTCATACTACAAATACGGTGCCGCTTCTGCTAGTTGAGGGCGAAGAAAGACGTGGGTGGAAACTGCGTAACGGATCACTATGCGATGTGGCGCCGACGCTTCTTGCCCTATTGGACATCGAGCCAGCAGCAGAAATGACTGGAGTGGACTTACGTATCCGGCGCTGACTCGTTACTCAACTTCAGTGTTTTCAGGGGTTTCGTCGACTGCAATCCTGAGCGAACGCAGAAACCGGCGATCGTTAGCGCTGATTTCCATCTCTTGGCTGGACGTCACATTTTGTGTCGTGCCGACCTTAGCAAGCGCTGTCAAATTTGACCGATTCACGAAACCAATAACCGCTTCGAGGGACACACGCATTTCGTAACCTGCTGCGCGGGACTTCTCGCGGCATTCTTCAACCTTTGGATTTTCAGCAACGGCTTCGGCAATGACATCGGCCAGTTCACGAGCCAGCCGATTCACGACATCTTCCATGTCCGATTCTCCTTAGCCCTCCACCCATCCGTACAGGGGGCAACCTGTAATCCACGCCTGCGCTCGCCACGCGAGAGGAAGATGGAAACCATCAATCGCTCATTTGTATCTGAGATCACGATAGGACGAGCGCATTCTAAACGGGGGATCTAGGAGTGTCAAGCCAGGTTATTTGAGAGTGGTCGTAAGGCAGCTTAGTCAGGGCAGTAACTGCATTACAATGCGAGGCGGTATGACTGTTTCGGCGTGTCGTCCAGAAGATTTTGTCGATTGGGAGCCTAATCGCGATCTCGGGGTGCCAGGGAAATTTCCGTTTACCCGAGGTATCCACACTGAGATGTACCGGCGGCAGCTCTGGACCATGCGTCAGTACGCCGGCTTCGGCACCGCCGCCGAGTCCAACGCACGCTACCGCTACCTCCTCGAACAAGGTGTTACAGGTCTGAGTGTCGCGTTCGATTTGCCTACACAGGTCGGCTATGACTCTGATCATCGGCTCGCGGCGGGCGAGGTGGGGCGGGTTGGTGTCGCGATCGACTCACTGGAGGACATGCTCGACCTTTTCGACGGAATTCAACTTGATCAAGTAACAACGTCGATGACGATCAATGCGACAGCGTGTATTCTGCTCGCACTGTACGTAGCGGTGGCGCGCCGACGGAGCGTACCCATTCACAAACTCGGTGGCACCATCCAAAATGACATCCTTAAGGAGTACGTCGCGCGTGGAACTTACATCTTTCCACCACGGGCATCCCTTCGGATCGTCACCGATATTTTTGCTTATTGCGCGAAAGAACTTCCACGCTGGCACACAATCTCAATCAGTGGCTATCACATCCGTGAGGCTGGCTCGACAGCGACCCAAGAAGTAGCGTTTACATTCGCACATGCGATCTCGTACGTAGAGGCTGCTGTTGCAGCAGGATTGGACGTTAACCAGTTCGGTCAACGGCTTTCGTTCTTCTTCGCCTCACATAACGACGTTCTGGAAGAGGTAGCAAAGTTTCGTGCGGCCCGCCGTCTCTGGGCACGCCTGATGCATAATCGGTTTGGCACCACCAATCCAGATGCAGAAAAACTACGGTTTCATACGCAAACAGCGGGAAGTACGCTAACCGCTCTGCAGCCGGACAATAATTCCGTCCGTGTCGCCCTGCAAGCTCTCGCAGCTGTATTAGGAGGCACCCAGTCACTCCACTGCAATGCCCGTGACGAAGCTCTCGGTCTGCCGACAGAGGAATCGGCGAGACTGGCGCTCCGCACCCAGCAGATTCTCGCGTCAGAAACCGGTATCGCCAGCACGGTGGATCCGGTTGCAGGAGCTTATGCCGTCGAACAACGGACTTCGGAAATCGAAGCCGAGGCTAAAACGATACTCAACAAGATCGATGAACAAGGCGGCACCTTAGCTGCGATCGAAGCGGGTACTGTGCAACGAGAGATTCACGAGTCCGCATACCGAGAGCAACAAGCGATCGAGAGCGGCAAGCAGATCATCGTCGGGGTCAATCGCTTCACCGAGGGCAACGCGCCTACCATCACTGGTCTGCAGGTAGACCCCAGCATTGAGCAAATACAAATAGGGAGGGTGCGTCGTCACCGTGAACGTCGTGACAACGCTCGCCATCAAACCGCTCTCAACGCTGTGGGCGCCACGGCGCGTGGNGAGGCAAACCTCATTCCACCAATCATTACTGCAGTCGAGGCGGGGGCTACGGTCGGTGAAATCGCAGACTCGCTACGCACCGTATTCGGGGAATACCATGAAGTAGGATTCGGGTAACAGAACTAGCAANCTTGTTGCACGCCCCATCTAACAACGGTGCATTNCCGACAGAAATCGATTTCCCAAGCGAAGAACAGAAAATAGTGAACCGCCTAGCCTTGCTCGTCTGCGTAGTCTTCCTGAAGCCTAGCCACAACCGATGGATCAGCAAGCGTTGTAGTATCACCTAACGTCTTTCCGTCCGCGATGTCACGGAGCAGCCGTCGCATGATCTTGCCTGAACGGGTTTTCGGCAGGTCTGAAGCGAACAGGATCACATCAGGTTTCGCAATTGCACCGATCTTTTTCACGACGTGGCTCTTTAGATTTTCGATGAGTTCATCCGAGGAGGAAACACCCTCGCGTATGGTGACGAAGGCAGCTATCGCCTGTCCCTTGATTTCGTGGGTGCGCCCAACAACGGCCGCCTCGGCAACGGCCGAGTGGTCGACCAACGCACTCTCGACCTCCATCGTACCAATCCGGTGACCCGCGACGTTTAGTACGTCGTCCACTCGGCCAAGCAACCAAAAGTAGCCATCAGCATCTAACTTGGCACCATCGCCCGTGAAGTACATACCGTCAGACCACTGGCTCCAGTACTGCTGGATAAACCGATCTGGGTCTCCATAGATTCCTCGAAGCATTGACGGCCATGGCTTGGTGATGGCGAGCAGTCCTCCCCCTTCAGTCACCACCTGGCCATCCGCAGTTCGAATCTCCGCAGTAATACCAGGGAAAGGATGTGAGGCCGACCCGGGTTTGAGCGTCGTCAGTCCTGGAAGTGGCGTGATAAGGATGGCACCAGTTTCTGTCTGCCACCAGGTATCCACAACTGGGCAAAGCTGCCGNCCGATATGCTCGTAGTACCACATCCAAGCTTCGGGGTTGATTGGCTCGCCGACGGACCCTAGTAAACGCAAGCTCGACAGGTCCCGCTTAGCCGGCCACTTGGCCCCCCATCGCATAAACGCCCTAATCGCTGTAGGTGCGGTGTAAAAAATTGTGACACCGTAGCGTTCAACAATCTCCCAGAGACGATCTTGTGCGGGCCAGTCCGGCGCGCCCTCATACATGACGGCGGTCGCACCGTTGGCGAGCGGGCCATAGACGAGATAACTGTGACCGGTNACCCAGCCAATATCAGCGGTGCACCAATACACATCGTCTTCTTTCAAATCAAACACCCACTTTGTCGTGGCATAGGTCCCAACTAAATAGCCGCCAGTCGTATGAACGATCCCTTTTGGTTTCCCGGTGGTACCAGACGTATAAAGAATGTAAAGCAGGTCTTCGGAGTCCATCTCTTCAGGCTCGCAGGCCGATGGCGCCTTCATTATCAGTTCGTGATACCAGTGATCACGGTCCGGCTGCATTGTTACCGGTAATGGGTCGTGTTGCTGACGCCGCACGACTACGACATGATTAATCGACGGCGTCTCGCGTAGAGCATCATCGGCCATCTGTTTCAGAGGCACGACCTGGCCGCGGCGATAACCGCCATCGGCTGTCACAAGCACGCAGGCTTCTGCATCGTTAATCCGGTCACGCAGTGACTCCGCACTGAAACCGCCAAAAACAACACTGTGTACGGCGCCAATCCGAGCACAAGCGAGCATGGCGATCGCCAGCTCAGGCACTAGGGGCATGTAAAGCGCTACTCGGTCACCGCGTCGTACACCAAGTGACTTCAGCACGCCACCGAAAGCATTGACCTCNCGGTATAAATCGAAGTAGGTCAGTGTCCGACGGTCNCCGGGCTCGCCTTCCCAGATGAGCGCTGCCTTATTACGNCGAGCGGTGCGAACATGACGATCAATACAATTGACGCTTGCGTTAATTTTTCCACCGACAAACCATTTCGCGTTCGGTGGGTTCCAGTCGAGCACCTNACTCCAGGGCTCAATCCATTCAAGCTCGTGGGCAAAGCTTTCCCAAAACGCCTCTGGATCAGCCTCGGCACGGTCGTAGATCGCGGGGTCTGACACATTAGCCACCTCACTAAAGTTCTCAGGCGGGTCAAATGTTCGTCGCTCATCGAGCAAAGCATCGATTTCCTTCCGGGGTTCGTTTGGGGTCTTAGCCATGGAATCCTTTCCGGCCAGTTCTGTCAGCGGTGCCAGAGGTCAGGTCAGAATCATATTCGAGAAGTTAAGACGCCGACGTCCAGCCCTAGCACCACTACCTCCCCTCAAATAACAACCCTGAGAGAGCAATAGAGATTAGAACTGGAGATAGTCAACGAAGCGAACCAATCACCAAGGAACACGCCGCTTAGAACAGCTCGAGGCGCATCCATCATCGTCAACTGAATCCCGGTTTGGGGTACGAACTGGTAATCGCGCTCAGTCGTAGTACTCACGACCAAGATGCGTAATCAGGCTCTCATCGCAGAGATGACGAAGGGTGTTTTTTAACTTCATCAACTGAATGAACAGGTCGTGCTCTGGATAAACATTTGCGGCATGCATTGGGCTCTTAAAGTAAAACGAGAGCCACTCTTGGATGCCGCTCATGCCCGCCCGCTGCGCTAGGTCGAGAAATAGTGCCACATCCANCACAATCGGCGCCGCCAATACACTATCTCGACAAAGAAAATTTATCTTGAGTTGCATCGGATAGCCAAGCCAACCAACTAGATCGATATTGTCCCAACCTTCCTTGTTGTCGCCACGNGGTGGATAGTAGTTAATACGCACAACATGACACAGNTTCTCGTAGAGCAACGGATACAGGTCGGGTTGTAAAATGTAGTCAAGGACCGATTTTTTACTCTCTTCCTTTGTCTTAAAGGATTCCGGATCGTCCAGCACCTCGCCGTCACGATTTCCAAGAATATTCGTGGAATACCAACCCGACACACCGAGTAATCTAGCTTTCAAGCCAGGCGCAACGATCGTCTTCATCAACGTCTGGCCGGTCTTCAGGTCCTTCCCAGCAAGAGGTGAACCGGTCTCTGCAGCCAATTCAAGCATTGCCGATGTATCAACTGTCAGGTTAGGCGCAGCATTTGCGAACGGAATGCCTTCCTTCAACGCAGCATGGGCGTAAACCATGCTAGACGGCACAGACGGATCGTTCTCGTCAAGTGCGCGCTCAAAGGCCGCTAGAGATGAATGAGCATCGCCCTCGGTCATAAAGATTTCAGTACTGCCACACCAAATCATAACGAGCCGATCGATTTGGTTCGCTTCCTTGAATTGCTGGATGTCAGCGCGCACCGCGGTGGATAGGTCGCGCTTGGTCGCTCCCTTCTTGACGTTCGGACCGTCGAGCCGTTTGACATAATGGCGGTCAAAAACCGCCGGCCAAGGTTTAATCTCCGATAAGTCGTCTTTCAACTGGTTCAATAAATCCGGTGCGATAACGCCGGCTGTGCGAGCAGCCTCGTAGCAATCGTCTTCGAAAATGTCCCAGACACCGAAGACAATGTCGTCAAGCGATGCGAGTGGCACAAAATCCTTGATAAGCGGGGAGCGGCCGTCGGTTCGCTTGCCCAAGCGAATCGTGCCCATCTGTGTTAGTGAGCCAATTGGAGCAGCTAGTCCTTTGCGAACGGCGTGTACACCAGCGATCAATGTGGTACTAACAGCACCAAGGCCAACAAGCAAAACTCCCAGCTTCCCTTTTGCGGGCGCTATATCCTTCAGGNTTTTCACGGCGGGAAACTATATCATGAGGCTATCGATGAAGTTATTTCGCGAGGGTTTGGGCCCACACGCCCTTGAAGTGTCGATGGCTGGCGTGAAGATGGGCGATCGACTCCTGCAGTTGCGCTGCGGCAATGGAAAAATGTTCGCCGCCATAGCGGCGAAAGTCGGATTCACAGGGAGGGCCTGCGCAATCGACGACAACTCGGAAATGTGTATTCGTGGTAGGAAGGCGGCTGCCAAGGCGGGCGTGCTGGTAGAAATTGACCATGCGCAATATGACACCCTTCCCTATGAAGAGACTTCGTTCGACGTTGTGGTGCTCTGGGACCTCCTTGGTGTCCTTACACCAGAACAACGAGTCAGATGTCTACAACAAACGCTGAGAGTGCTCCGCCGAGGCGGGAGGTGTGTGATTATTGAGAGGGTCCCTCGAAGCGGCCTCGGGGCGTTACTCCGTAGACCCGTTCTCGATACAACCTACCTTAAGTCTGGCGGCGCCGAACGCGCACTCGATGCCGAGGGGTTTAAGGCCGTGCGCCAACTCGCCGAACGAGAGGGACTGGCTTTTACCGAAGGCGTCAAGCCGACCACCTAACACACGCGAGCTGGACCCCACCAGTCGAACCAAATGGTAATTTCCGGTCGGCATTGAGACATCTCTTGGAAGTTAGGTGAAGGGAAAGAGACCCACTGTTCGGGTCTACTTTATGTCGGATCCGTTAGAGGCAAACGGCCGATACAGTGCCTCGAACCGTTTCAGCGCCCAGCGTGCTTCGACTCTCACGTAGACACTGAGCTATCATCTTGGGCAGGTGTCGTTACTTCTAACAGCCGTGGGACTCAGCTTGATTGGGAGCATGGGGGGGCTACTCATCGCCTCAGCGCTACTTCCCCTCTCTTCCTCATTCCGCAATCGGATCGTTCCTTGGCTGCTGAGCTACGCGGTAGGAACCCTTCTTGGTGTGGCACTGTTGGCCCTCGTACCTGAAGCGCTGAACCAACTCGCCCCGGCGCCGGTCTTTGGCGCGCTCCTAGCAGGCATTCTGGGACTCTTCATAGTTGAGAAGTTCGTGCTGTGGCGCCACTGCCATACCGAGGACTGTGATGTGCACGATGCGAGTGCGACACTCATCCTCATCGGAGGTGCTCTGCACAATCTTGCCGATGGCGCGATCATCGCCGCAGCGGTATTGGTTTCAGTTCCGCTCGGCATCAGTACCGCCCTAGCCGTTGCTGCCCATCAGATCCCACAAGAGGTTGGTGACTTCGCGATCCTGCTGAATGCTGGTTTCTCCCGCCAACGAGCACTTTGGCTCAACGCCTTTTCAGCATCGAGCGCTGTTGTAGGTGCAGTCGCGGTCTATGCTGCGACCGAAACCCTACCGCATACGCTGCCCTATCTTTTGGCGCTGGCCGCTGGCAGCTTTCTTTACGTCGCGATGTCGGACCTGATTCCTGGGCTCCATAAAGGTGAAACCATCGGAACCGGCGCTATCAGACAAATTCTGCTGATCGTCGCGGGCGTTGGGACAATTCTGGCGCTGTGATCGCTCAACGAACGCGGTTGATGTTAATTGACGGTAGCTCGCAGATGTACCGAGCCTACCACGCTATCCGTGGGCTTACTGGCCCCGACGGCAAATCCACGAATGCGGTTTATGGCTTCGTTACGATGCTGCGTAAACTGCTCGACGATCAGAAGCCCGAGTACATTGTCGCCGCGTTCGATGTAGCTGGTCCGACCTTCCGGGAAGAACTTGACGCCGATTACAAGGCTAACCGTGCTCCAATGCCCGATGACCTCGTTGAACAGGTGCCCTGGGTGCACGAGGCGTGCGAAGCGCTCGGTGTACCTGTGATCACATTGCAGGGCTACGAAGCCGACGACGTAATCGGCACCCTAGCCAACCAGGCGGCGGACAAAAGTATCGACGTCATCATCGTCACGGGCGATAAGGATTTCTTTCAGCTTGTCCGTAATGGGGTCACCGTATTCAATCCACGGGATGAGGGCACGTGGTATGACTCCGACCACGTCCTCGCCAAATTCGGAGTGCGGCCCGATCAGGTCATCGACGTGCTGGCACTTATGGGTGATGCCGTTGACAACGTGAAAGGCGTACCGGGAATCGGGGCAAAGGGGGCCCGAGCGCTCCTTGGTGAACACGACACGCTCGATAAACTCCTAGCCAAAGCCCAACAGCTTCCACAGCGTAAATACCGCACCGCGCTCACTGAACACGCCGAGTTGGCGCACCAGAGCCGGGACTTGGTTCGGATCGAGACCAATGCACCGATCCAACTTGACCTCGACCAGACTCGGTTCAGCGGCCCTCAACCGGAGCGTTGCTTCGAATTGTTCTCCAAGCTCGGGTTTCGCACGCTGCTCGCCAATTACGCACCAAGCGTTAACACGACTAAAACTGACTACCGCCTTGTCTCTACCTCTGCGGACCTTGACTCACTAGTCACCTCGCTTCGAAACGCAGGTCGTTACGCACTGCACCTGGTAACAGACCTCCCGAACGCCATGCGGGCCACACCGGTTGGCGTTGCGTTCTCTGTTGCACCGAGGTCCGCCTGTTACATTCCACTAGGACATACGGCACTCGATATCCCAACGGAATTTAGCCCAGCCGACGCTTTGAAGATTTTAAAACCCGTCCTTGAGGACCAGGAAGTTGCCACAGTCGGTCACGATCTGAAGTTTGCTGCAATTGTGCTGGAGCGTCTCGGCATCAAGCTAAGTGGCATAACTGACGACTCGATGCTCGCTAGTTATGTACTCGATGCCACAAAGTCAGCACACCGGCTCGAAGATGCCGCCCTTGATGAGACTGGCTACCAAGCAATGACGGAGGAATCGCTCCGGGGTAAAGGTGCGAAAGCAACTCCGTTCAGCGAGCTCCCGATCGATACAGTGATGCCGTTCGCTGCCGAACGTGCGGACCTTGCATTGCAGGTCTGCGATCGCCTTCAGGAAACGTTACAGCGCGAAGATTTATTGGCGGTGTATCGTGAACTTGAGCTTCCACTGGTGGAGAACCTCGTCAACATTGAGCAGGCGGGGGTTCGTCTCGACACCGCGGTACTCGTTGAGCAGTCTGCTCAACTAGAAGTCGAGTTGAAGGGTTATCGTAAAAAGATTTTCCGTCTGGCCGACGAAGAATTCAACATCAACTCACCGAAACAGCTCGCTAGAATCTTGTTCGAAAAACTCGAGCTGCCCACATTGAAGCGCACCGGCAAGACGAGGGCGGCTTCAACCGCGGTGGAGGTACTCGAGGAACTCGCACTTACACACGAGTTGCCGCGGTTGGTGTTGGACTGGCGATCGTTGCAAAAACTCAAAAGTACTTACGTCGATGCACTTCCGCAACTCGTGAATCCCGACACGGGGCGTGTCCATACCTCGTTTAACCAGGCTGTGGCTGCGACTGGGCGGCTAAGTAGCAGCAACCCGAACTTGCAGAACATCCCAATCCGTACCGAGGTCGGCAGACGGATCCGCGAAGCCTTTACCGCAGAGCCGGGCTGCCTTTTAATTTCAGCCGACTATTCACAGATCGAACTGCGTGTCCTCGCTCACCTCTCGACGGATGACACGCTGATCGCGGCGTTCCAACGTGGTGATGATATTCACACCCAAACGGCGTTGAAACTATTTGGGACCGACAGCGGTCTCGACCCACACGAACTCCGCCGAAGGGCGAAGATCGTTAATTATGCTCTGCTTTATGGGAAGACAGCCTTTACGCTCGCCAAAGACATCGGCGTGAACCCGCAAGCCGCNCAGGAATTCATCGATGCCTATTTTGACGGCTTTCCAGCAGTTCGCCAGTTCATTGACAACATGGTCACGACAGCGANACAGTCCGGGTCCGTTAAGACGATGTTCGGCCGCCGTCGCCTCGTGCCAGAACTCAACAGTCGCAATCATCAGGTCCGATCAGCGGCCGAGCGGGTAACCGTCAACATGCCTATTCAAGGCTCGGCGGCAGACATTCTCAAGCGCGCCATGCTTGCGTTGCATGCCGACCTCTTGGGGCGTGACGATGCCAAAATGATTTTAACCGTCCATGATGAGCTGGTGCTCGAGGTTAAGGAAGCGTCGGCCGATACCCTCTCGGAGTTGGTGAAGAACCGCATGGAACACGCCGCTGATCTCAGGGTGCCGTTGACAGTGGATATCGGCGTTGGCCGTACTTGGAAGGACGCAAAGCCCTAATCCCCTAGGCTCGCCCATTTGTCCTCTTTGCTATGATTCCCCCAACGGATGGCTAACCCCCTCGTCGTTCCCCGCGCGGAACACTCGCTCTCCAAGAGTCACATCGACCCGGATGCGCTAAAGGTTTTATACCGCCTCCAGAAATTCGACCACATTGCCTATTTGGTGGGCGGNAGCGTGCGCGANCTACTCATCGGACGACGACCAAAAGACTTCGACATCGGTACCTCGGCACATCCGAATCAGGTTAAGCGANTGTTTCGNAANTGCTGGATTATTGGTCGTCGTTTTCGGCTNGCACATGTGAAATTTGGNCTCAAGACNATNGAGGTNGCCACNTTCCGTCGACTTGTAACACCNGGCTCAGAANGAGATCCCGANCCTCNCCCAGNCCGATCGTGNAGGTCAGAAGCATGCAGTGNCNCCGCACCAGCCCGGAAGNCGNGTNNTTCGGCGCGACAACACCTTTGGCAGTCCCGAGGAAGATGCGTTTCGACGCGATTTCACCGTGAATGCGCTGTTCTACGACATTGCATCCGCTTCGATTATCGATTACGTCGGTGGCCTCAAAGACCTTGAGGCTGGACTGATTCGCTGCATCGGTAACCCTGAAGAACGCTTCCTAGAAGACCCTGTGCGAATGCTGCGGGCAATCGCTTTGTCCGCAAGGCTTGATTTCAGGATAGAGCAGCCGATTACTGACGCAATCGCCAAGCACCGTGGTGAAATTCGACAGGCTGCGCCGCCACGAATGTTGGAGGAGCTCTATAAGATCCTTCGCAGTGGCTCAGCCGAACGCACGTTTCGAGCTCTTAGTGAAGCGCGTGTGCTCGGTCAGATCAGTCCTGAGCTATATCGGCGCCGCTCCGACCGGCTGTGGCAGTCCCTTCACGCGCTCGACAACTATCGGGCCCGTTTCGATTCTGCGCCGGCAACGTTAACGAATCCGATTCTGCTCGGCTCGCTCGTTGTTCCAACCGGGCTTTTGTCCGGACAGCAGGACGCCCCACTCACTCTCGGTGCGCTACCGGTCGCCAAAGGACAAGTTGCGAGTCTTCGCCAAATCATCAGCCTCCAACGGCAGTTGGGCGATTCCAAGCTCCCAGAACGCACCACACGACGATTGACCCATCGCAGTGTGTTCGCTGAAGCGTTAACTTGGCTAGAAATCCACGGTGACGCACCTGAAACGGTCAAGCGCTGGCGGAGCTTTGTGGCTAACCTCGGCGAACCACCGGTCACCACGCCAGTTCGGCGGCGCAAGCGCCGACGGCGGCGGCGCAAACCTCGTTCGACCACGGAGTAACTTCGTCTCTAGCCAGCCAGAAGACTGCCGGTGACTTTCGTGAAGGATAGAATGATTCCGATTACAGTGACGGCGATAAAGGCGAGTGCAAGCAATACCATCGCTGTACTCTCTCGTTGTTCATCAATGAATCCCATCAGGTAAGCACAGCCCCACCCACCGGCGAATCCGCCGGCGTGAGCCCAATTGTTGATGCCTGGCATGAGGAAGCCGAACACAAACAGTACAATCGCCCACTGCCACAGTTGCTGAGACATCATCGAACTGCCGCGCCGCCGACCATAGACGATCAGCGCCCCTAGAAGCCCGAAGATACTGCCTGATGCGCCGATCGTTGGCGTGTTGGTCATCACGTTCGAAACAAGAAAACCAAACGCCCCGCCAAGGTTAAATAGCACGAACGCGCGTGCCGGGCCGAAAACCTCAGTCACGGCAGGCCCAAGGTTCCTAATCCACATCACATTGAACACAATGTGGAGGAGACTTCCATGTAGATAAATGGCGGTGAATAGCGTCCACCACCAGCCGAGTTGCCAAGCAATACCACCTGTCATACCAAGCTGGAAGAGTGCTCTCCCGCCCGGTGAAAGAATCGATAGTATGCTCCGTGGCTGGGTGATCGCCTCGGGTTGGAGGAGTAACGCAATGGCGTACAGAGTGACGCAACTTGCGACGATCAGTGAGAAGAGATCAAGGTTGTGTCCGACAAGACGTTGGAGGACCGGTGCCCACCCATAGAGACCAGGCCGCCACGCCCCACAAAACGGACAAGTCGGCTCATTGATACCAACCAGCTTCCCGCAGTGGGAACAGACGAGCGACCCTTGCGTCTGGCGCATGGGAATAATTCAGACAACAACGCGGTCATCAACCGGGGAAATCGAGAACCCCACCACGCCGGCTACTGGAGTCCTCCCCCGATTCTCAAGCCCACGTATACTTCCCGACCCGGAGCGGGTTCGTAGTAGCGACTCCCAAAGGCATTTGGGATGGTGGAGGCGTTGTATCGTTTATCGAACAGGTTATCAATGCCGAAGAACGGCTGGAGCGCCACATTGTTCCACTCGCCATCCCAACCAAACCTGAGGTCCACCACCTCATACGACCAGTTCGACGCTGTGTTGGCATTGTTGACTGGAAACGCATCGACCCAGCGAAATTGCCCGACCGAACGAAGGCCAAACAAAGTTTCGTAACTGCCACCCAAGAACAACTGATGCGGCGGGGCGCCGGGTTCAATGTTGCCTGAAAAATTCTTATCGTCCGTTTGAAAGCGAACAAACTCAAAATCTTGATAGGTATACGAGGCATACGCGTTCATGCGAGGGATAGGTGCCCAGTCAACACGCGCCTCAAGCCCATTGCGCGATGATTCCCCAGCATTTTGAAAGTAGGTCTGCTCGTCGAGCCGTTGCAATTCAACAAACGCATTGTTTAAAGTGGAAAAGTAAGCGGCAACTTCGTATCGCACACGCCCTTCTCCACCCGTACCACGCGCACCAACCTCAAAACTCCGAAGGTCTTCGGGGTTGAGGTTCTCGTTGAACCCTCCCTCCCCGGTTGGCTTGTTCGACAATTCGACGGTCGTCGGCGTCTGATAGGCTGTTGAGAAGTTGGTGTAGAGGTTCAGTTCGTCAGAGGCCGCGAAGGTCACCCCCGCCATCGGGCTTACAGCGTCCAGCGTCCGCCCTCCTGACTGGTTGCCGTCGGTCAGGAAACTGTCGGTAGCATTGAAATCGTAGTAGTCATACCGGACACCCGCGGTGGCGAGCCAGCGCGGATGAAGCGTTAGGGTCACCTGGGCGAACGGCGCGAGGGAACGCACCTCTTCCAACTGCTTGACTCGAAGGCTACCTCGCTCGGCGGATGAACCACCGGTCGGTACCCCTGCATTACCGAATTCGGATCGATTGTCACGCTGATACGATATGTCGAAACCTGTCGTCCAGTGGATCGGTACCGAACCAGCCTGCCGGCCGCCCGTTATTTCCGAGCGAAAGCCCCCAGCGTTACGACTGAGGTCAATGATCCTAAATGGAATGGGGTTATAGAGGTCACGCCAAGCGGCCCAGCCGGTAGCACGTAACACCTGTCCCCCACTGAACGCGTGCTCAAGCGTGACGCCACCCTGACCCTGGGTCGCGGCTTCACCCCACCCCTGAGTAATGGCTAATCCCCGAACACTCTTCGGGTTATTGCGAGCGTCCGACTCATTAAGCGTGCTGGCACTCTCTCCAAACGGCATGTCGAAAAGGTTGAACATGCCACGCAGCTCGGTGTTCGACGATACTGCTCTCCGCACAACCAAATTAGCCCGCCGAACCTCAGCCTTGCTGTGCTGGCGAAAGCCATCAGTCTCAAACCGGTTAGCATTGACCAAGTAACTCGTCTGCCCGGACGTCCCGTGAACCTTAACCTGCTGTCTTTGGTATCCGTTGCTACCAAACTGGATGTCGGGTTGAATCTCGAAGCGCCTGGATGAGGGAAATGCCGTCCACAGACTGAGCACCCCGCCAGCAGCATTGCCGTAGAGCACAGAATTGGGTCCCCGGATGACCTCCAAACGACCGGCGGAGCCAAGATCGAGGTTTGTCGGTTGCGTGGTACCGTCCGCGGTCGTGAGCGGGATACCATCCTGAAACACCTGGATGCCTCGCATCCCAAATCCAACCATCGGTGCCCGAATCGTGGCCTGCACCCCCCCTGCGAGACTAAAGTTTCGCCGGTTTTCAGCAAACAGACCGGGAATCCCGCGCAGCGTCTCGGCCAGAGCCTCTTGGCGTTGAGCGAACTGGATTTCGTCGCCCGCGATAACGGTAACTGCGGCAGGAACGGCGCTCCGGTCCTGGAGGGTACGGGTTACCGTTACAGATTCGGCGAGCGGTAAAATTTCTAGAGTGATGTCTAACGTCGGTGTACCATCCGCAACGACCGTGACAATCACTGTTTCGGCCCTAAAGCCCGGCAGCAGTGCAGTAACCTCGTAGGTGCCAGCCACCACAGCAGGGAATTCAAAGCGGCCTTGCTGGTCACTTACAGCACTGGTGGACACATCCGTTACCGAATTCGTTACCGTCACGGTTGCACCGGGGATAACCGCTCCGGTTTCGTCAAGAATCGCTCCTCGAATGGTGCCCTGACCGACCTGGTCTTCAGTGATAGGCACGGTTATGCCAACGATGAGGGACAGCAACAGGGACACGGCGAACATACGATTACCTCATACGCGTAGCTAGGCGTCGCCACAGTTTAAGCGGCGACCAGTCGTCCAAGGGTGCACGACCCGACTTGAATTTCAGGATTCCTGAGGCTGCGCTAGCGCCTCTTTAATGGTCTTGTACGGTTGCGCCAACCGGAGTTTCGTTAGCACCCAGATCACCGGCCAAGCCGGGTCAAACTCGCTAGCACGATAACTGAACTTCGGACTTCTCTGGAACGCGTGATGATTATTGTGGAGACCTTCACCACCGGTCAGAAACGCAATCGACTGCAGGTTGGTTGCGGTGTTGTCAAAGTTCTTGCGACCAAAAAAGTGGCAGAGCCCATTGACCGAGGGCGACAGGATAAAAACATAACTGACTCCGTGCAGTGCACCGGCGAGAAGACCCCAGCTGCCCAAGCCTAAACACAACAACGTGAGCCCCACCAGGACCCCGGTTGTACCATGGTTAAAGAGATAGCGGTCCCACGCATCATCCTTGAGGTCCTTGGCGTATTTCTCTACAACTTCAGGATCCCGAGCTTCGCGGACGTAGTGAAACACGTTGCCAAGCTGCACTGACCAGAACCCAGCGAGATGCGGGCTGTGTGGATCGCCCTCCTCATCAGGAAACGCGTGGTGTTTACGATGAACAGCTACCCACTGCTTGACGACAATG
>PBHT01000016.1 GCA_002720285.1 Acidobacteriota bacterium
CACAGTACATCAGGCCGTATTCCGACACGACCTACATCCCGCTTTTTGAACGGATTTATCTTGGTGGTGAGTACAGTATTCGTGGATTTGACCTTCGCACCGTTGGGCCGCGTGACGAGGCGTCAGGGCTCGTGCTCGGAGGCACCAAAAGTATTCTCCTCAGTGCCGAATATTTGATCACATTGGCGCAGCCTGTGCGTTTGGTTCTGTTCTACGACACTGGGCAGGTCCAGGAAACTGGCGTGAATTTTAACTCTGGTGATTTTAAGACGTCGACCGGGGCTGAAGTGCGGTTTCTCATGCCCGTCATGAACGTGCCGATGCGTTTGATTTTTGCTTATAACCCGCAGCGTTCGGGTGTTCTCGATAATAATTTCAGGCCAGAAGGACGGTTCAATTTTCGGTTCGCTGTGGGAGCTCCGTTCTAGACATGGGGTTGAGTTGAATGCGTAGAAGCGAAAATAATGGTCGTAACGGTGTAGAATGAAGTGCTGTTCTGATGTGGTGGCTGGCCTAGCGAAGGTGCTTGGTCACGGTTAAGAATTTGAGTTGGTTTTGATGCTCGGATACCTGAAGGGGAAGCAGTCGATGAAAGTATCGTGTGTTGTCGCGATGTCCGTGTTTGCGCTGGGCCTGGGGACCGGTCAGGTTTGGGCAGCTGGGCAAGAGGCGCAGGTAGCGCTCCCGGAGGGGGCAACTGTAGGCTGGGTCAATTATAATCAGCTTTCCGCTGAATCACTAAGAGGGCAGGAGCTTGCTGAACAGCTGCAGGCGCTCAATGAGGAGAAGGTTGGCGAAATCAACGCGATGAACACAGAGATGCAGGCTTCTCAAGAGAAGCTCGAACAGGGCGCTAATGTGATGAGTGAGACTGCCGCCGCGCAACTTCAGCGCGACATCGGGCGGTTGCAGGTTGACATCCAGCGTGCTACTGAGGATGCCCAGGTTGAAATTCAAGCGCTAACAGAAGAATTGCAGATCGATTTTCAAAATAGCGTATATCCAATCATTGAGGAAGTGGCTACCGAGAAGCAGTTGCACATTGTACTGAGCGTCACCGATGCTGGCGTGATCTGGACCGAGCCAGGGCTCAACATCACTGCTGATGTGATTACTCGATTCGACGCCGCGCATTCCGCGTCAGGGGGCGACGACCAGCCATAACCGCAACGCTCCCGTTCGCCGCAATGTGACTACCGGACCGCATCTTGAACGCTGCTTGCTGGTTCGCGTAGGGCGGCGTCGTGGCCGCGTGGTTGGAAACCTCCGTGTCTATCAACATTCCGGCAACGCTCGATAAGCTCAGTTACCGGTATCCCTCTTTCCTTGTCGATTCGGTTGTCGACCATGAGCCTGGCCGCTCAATCACCGCGATCAAGAACGTCACATTCAACGAAGAATTCTTTCAAGGGCACTTTCCTGGTATGCCCTTGATGCCAGGCGTGCTTATGATCGAGGCGTTCACACAGGTTGCGGCGATTCTAGTATTACAAGACCCCGATCGTGCTACTCAGCGAACTTTTCTTAGAGGTATAGACCGGGCGAAGTTTCGTCGGCAGGTTGTACCAGGCGATCGCCTGCGTCTCGAGGTGAAGCTTCGTGGATCGGATGGCGAATTAGCTGAAGTTGATTGCCGGGCAGACGTTGGAGGTCAGCCCGTTGCTGCTGCAACCCTTTTACTTGGCGTAAAAGAGGTTGATGTTGAGATTGATCCCACGGCCCTTGTGGATCCTAGTGCGGAGATTGGCGCTGGTAGCGTCATCGGATCTCACGCGATCATTGGCGGGAACGTCAAACTGGGGCGGCGTTGTCATATAGGTGCTTCGGCTGTAGTCGACGGTCAAACTGAGATCGGCGATGACACGAAGGTGTTTCCCTGTGCTTCCATCGGGTTAATTCCACAGGATCTTAAATTTCATGGAGAAGAGAGTCGTCTGGTAATTGGTCAACGAAACGTCTTCCGAGAATTTGTTACGGTCCATCGGGGCACTAAAGGTGGCGGGGGTATTACGAGGATCGGTAACGATAACCTCTTTATGGCGTATGCGCACGTTGCTCACGACTGTACAGTCGGCAACCATACGATTTTTGGCAACGGTGCCACGCTTGGTGGACATGTGTCGGTTGAGGATTATGCGACGATCAGTGCTCTATCGGGCGTCCACCAATTCTGCCGAGTTGGTGAACACGCATTTGTAGGTGGGTTTTCAGTCGTTACCCGTGACGCCTTGCCTTATGCGCGAACAGTTGGTAACCGTGCTCGGGTTTATGGAGTTAACACGATTGGTCTAGTGCGGAGAGGCTTTTCACCCGGTGTGATCACCCAGCTTAAACGCGTGTACCGTTACCTCCTCCAGTCGAAACTCAATACCAGCCAGGCGCTAGAAAGAATTCAAGCTGACAAGACGCTACTCTGTGCCGAGGTTGACTATCTCGTGAATTTCATCCGGTCGTCGGAACGTGGTGTTGGCTTACGTAGGCCTGGTCGACGTTTTGATGAATTGATCGTAGATGATTAGCCGCACAGTCTCCGAGATTCCACCCATCGGCGTCATTGCAGGCAACGGCCGGTTTCCATTCCTAGTGCTCGATGGGGCACGCCAACTTGGTCGAAACGTTACCATTGTGGCGATCCAGGAAGAGGCTGATCGCAGTATTGAGCAAGCTGCGGAGGGTGTTCCGGAGGCTGTTGTCCATTGGGTATCGCTAGGCCAACTGGGGAGATGCATCTCATTACTAAAAAAGTCTGGTGTTAGCGAGGCTGTAATGGCCGGTCAGGTGAAACACTCCAAGTTGTTTTCTGGCCTAATACCGGATTCAACTTTACTGTCGGTGTTGGAACGGCTTCAGGTGCAGTCCACCGACGCTTTACTATCGGCGATTGCGGATGTCCTTGGAGA
This sequence comes from Acidobacteriota bacterium, assembly GCA_002720285.1. Classification (GTDB taxonomy): domain Bacteria; phylum Acidobacteriota; class Vicinamibacteria; order Vicinamibacterales; family UBA823; genus UBA11600. Next base: position 2,901 of record PBHT01000016.1, read on the forward strand.
GCACGGCATCACGTTAATTGAATCAACGGCCTTTCTTGAGTCCTTGCTTGCCGAGTCTGGCACGTTGACACGTAGAGAACCAACGATTGATGAAGTGGCCGATTTTGAGTTCGGTTACCGGATAGCCGATACCGTTGCTGGTCTTGATATTGGCCAAACCGTCGTTGTGAAAGATAGGACCATAGTTGCGGTCGAGGCGATGGAAGGGACGGACAAGGTCATTGGGCGAGCCGGTCGGCTTGCGGGACCTGGCACCCGTATTGTGAAAGTGGCAAAGCCGAATCAGGATATGCGGTTCGATGTACCAGTCGTCGGGGTACCGACTATTGAGGCGATGCGAGATGCTGGTGCGTCGGCACTGTCAATCGATGCGGGTAGAACTTTGATAGTAGATGGCGACGCGTTCGTGCAAGCGGCTGATGAGGCAGGACTATCAGTCGTCGGACGAATAATTGAATGCCACGGGTAGCCACGGTGACAGAGCATTCACTCCGTGTTGCAGTTGTCGGCGTCGGTCACGTAGGAAGTCAACATGCCCGTATTCTGTCGTCCCTAGCAGGCGCTGAACTCGTCGCCACTGTTGATATCGATGAGGGTAGTGCGATTAGAGCCGCTCGCGGGACGTCAGCGAAAGCTGAGACCGACATCGCAGCCCTTAAGGGCCGTGTGGATGCTGTGATCGTGGCGGTTCCCACAAAGAACCACTTGGAGGTTGCCAGGCCACTTCTTAACGCTGGCATTCCGGTGCTCGTTGAGAAGCCGATGGCGAGTAACCTCGCCGAGGCCGACGAGATGCTAGCCGTAGCGGAGCATTCTGGTACGTGCCTTGCGGTTGGCCACACCGAGCGCTTCAACCCGGCGTTGACAACGACTTTACCGCTAGTCGACAAGCCGAGGTTTATCGAGGTCCATAGGCTTGGTGCTCACACGTCACGGAGCTTGGATATCGATGTCGTATTCGATGTCATGATTCACGATCTTGACGTTATTCTCAACGTACTTAACTCTGACGTAGTATCTATCGAGGCGGTCGGCGTACCGATTCTGAGTGATCGCATTGACATTGCGAACGCGCGAATCCGGTTTGAGTCCGGTTGCGTTGTAAACTTAACCGCAAGTCGTATCAGCCGAGAACGTGTGCGAAAGATCAGGTTCTTTCAGTCAGGNTCTTATTTGTCAGTGGATTATGTNAAGCAACAGGCTGAGCATTGGCGTCTTTTGGTTGACGAAGAAGGAGAGTCTACNATNGAGGGTGGTNCAATCGAGGTAACGGGCGGGGAGCCGCTTGAGCGTGAGCTCGCTGATTTCGTGCTTGCGGTGCGTGATAAGCGAAAGCCAGNTGTATCAGGAGCGGAAGGACGGCGCGCCCTAGCGCTCGCCGAGCAAATCACAACGCGGATCACTGATTATGTCTAATGAAGCGACACTGGATGACCTTCGCGCGACGTTGACCGAAGGTGGCCAACTCAGTGATGAGCAGGTTGAAAACCTTACGTTGAATACTGACTTACTTTCTCTTGGTATGCTTGCTGACGATGTACGACGGTCTCGACACGGGGACTCTACGACTTTCGTTCGTGTGGTTGAAGTGCCTGTGCAGGGATCGGTTTCTCCGGAGTTAAGAGGAGAGGCGATGGAGCTTCGGATCATNGGTGTTCCGGATTCNCCGGAAGTGATGGTATCGGCAGTCCGACTNGCTGCCGAGGCCGGNAGACCTGTTACGGGATACGCCGTTCATGATCTCTTGGAAATGTCCAATGGTGATATGGCCTTGTTTAGAAACTTATTGGATGAACTACTCGAGGTAGGTCTGGCGGCCATCTCGGAGCTCGTTGTGGACCGTACACCCGAGCCCGAGTCCGTCATCAGTACTGTTGTGGATGCAGGTTTAGCAATTTCTCGCGTTACAATTCATGAGGCTCTCGGTGATAAGAGGATCGGATTTGTGAAGGCCGTGGCTGGCTGGATGCTACCGGCGAACGGAGTGTGGGCTTTTGCTCCGCTACCTCGTGCTGATGTAGTGAGCGACTCCGAAGCGCCGCCTCCAACTGGATACGACGACGTTCGGCAGGTTGCGCTAGCGCGTTTACTGGTTGACAATATTGGCTCGATTCAGGTCGACTGGGCATTGCACGGTCCGAAGTTGGCTCAGGTAGCTTTGACTTTCGGTGCTGATGACATCGACGCTGTGCCCGCCGTTGATGCTGTTGATTTGGGTTCGCGAAGAACATCGTTGGAGGAAGTCCGGCAGAATATTCGCGCCGCGNCGTTTGTGCCTNTTGAAAGAAACGGCTGCTTNGAGAGAGTTATGTGATGATTCGTNTGGGNGCGGTGTCCTATNTGAACGCACGGCCGTTGGTGCACGGACTCGATCAGCAGACCAACAGATTCTCGTTACGCTTCGACGTGCCGTCGAGATGTGCCTCGCTTCTCCACGACGGAACTGTAGACCTTGGCTTGATCCCATCAATTGAAGTCACTCAGCGGCCTGACTATCACGTTGTACCTAACGTAGCGATCGCGTCGACAGGGCGTGTGGCTTCGGTAGCTGTCTTTGCTAGCCGTCCAATTACAGCGGTGCGATCGATTGCCGTTGATAGAAGTTCCCGTACGTCTGTGGCGCTGTTNCGTGTTCTTTGTGCCCAGTCGTTTGANATTGAACCGAAGTTTGTGACNCTNGAGCCAGACATNAAGGNGATGCTTAAGCGTTGTGACGCTGCACTTCTCATCGGNGATGCGGCGCTGTTTACCGACCATGATGCACTCGGTATTGAGAAGATTGATCTCGGTGAAGAGTGGACAGCGATGACGAATCTTCCATTCGTGTGGGCCTTTTGGGCTGGGCGGCCTGGAGTGGTCGAAGCTGGGGACATTGCGGCCTTGACCGCTGCACGAGACGCTGGTGTGAAGGCCAGCGACGCTATTGCAACTAAGTTCTGTGAGGGTGATGAGGAGAAGGTTGAGATAGCGGTGGATTACCTTCGTGACAATATTAGCTTCACCCTCGATGATTCTGCGCGGGCTGGTCTCAAGAAATTCCTTGAAGCTGCGAAGGACCAGCGTGTTGTGCAATTACTGCCGCCGCTGAATTACTACGAGCCGTGACAGTGAACACTCAGACCGTTGACGAAATCGCTCGTAAGGTGGGTGATGGCGGTCGCCTAAACCGGAGGGAAGCTCTAACCCTATACGAACAGGCGCCAACCCACCTGCTCGGTTGTTTGGCTGATGAGGCGTGCGCTCGTCGTCACCCATCTGGGATTGTCACCTATATCATCGACCGAAACGTCAACTACACGAATGTCTGTGTGGCGAAGTGCAATTTTTGTGCTTTCTATCGACCCGTGGGNTCTGCTGAAGGCTATGTGCTCGGCTTTGACGANTTGTTTNCCAAGATCGACGAGACGATTGCAGTCGGNGGTGAACAGTTGCTACTGCAGGGCGGGCATAANCCCGATCTTCCGCTTNANTGGTACGAAGATCTATTTCGTGCAGTCAAAACNCGNTATCCGTCATTCCGACTACATGCANTGTCGCCACCAGAAATTATCCACCTCTCGCGTCTTAGCCAATTGGACGTACCGTCAATCATTAAACGGCTTACCAGCGCCGGCTTGGATAGCATTCCCGGGGGCGGCGCTGAGATCCTCGTTGATCGGGTGAGGAGGAAGCTAAACTGCTACAGCAAAGCTTCAGCCAGGGAATGGTTAGGTGTAATGCGGGACGCCCACCGTGTGGGCCTAAGGACCACAGTTACAATGATGTTCGGGACGGTCGAAAGTTTAGATGAGCGTATCGAGCATTTGATGCGCGTACGCGATCTTCAGGACGAAACTGGCGGGTTCACGGCATTCATCACTTGGAGCTTCCAGCCGTCAAATACTGAGCGCGGTGGCAGGGAAGCAACTGGAGTGGACTACCTACGCACCTTAGCCTTGGCAAGGCTTGTACTTGACAACNTTGACAANATGCAGGCGTCTTGGGTCACCCAAGGAGGCAAAGTCGGNCAGCTCAGCTTGTCATACGGTGCGAATGATATGGGCAGCGTTATGATTGAAGANAACGTTGTCCGGGCTGCNGGTGCCGCCTTCTGTATGGACGAGTTAGAAATTGTTAGAAATATTGAAAACGCCGGTTTTATTCCGAAACGGCGGAATNTGCACTATAAAGTGCTTGGTGATCCGATTGTGCGGCAACGTGACGTTCCAAGAATGACCACGCTCGCCCAAGCTAGGGCTGCTAATGATCATTCGGTGCCGGAAGAATTGGTACGATATCGTGCCAGGACGCCTAGTGGAAAGCGGCAGCGCGTCCAGCGATAGAGAGTCCTCCTCCCGATGCGTCGTTACCGCGCTGCNTGGGCTCTCCCCATCGCGGCTCCCCCAATCAAGNATGCCAGTGTTACGCTCGATCGTGGGCGCATNGTTTCCATTGGTCCGGNNCCCTCGAACACTTCTACAGCCAGCAAAGACTANNTTGATCTCGGTTCAGCCGTAGTATTNCCTGGTCTAGTTAACGCGCACACGCACCTCGAACTTTCGTTTCTAGNAGGCCGCATAGCACCTACTGAGTCAATGCCTGAGTGGGTCGATGAGGTCCTTAGTTCAAAGCTTGGCGCTGACATTGAGAAACGTAATGCTATTGAATCGTCCATCGTTGAGTTAAGNCGTCATGGCACAGCTCTCGTTGGGGACATCAGTAACACCTTGGNGACGGTCGNGCCACTTAAGCGAGCGCCTCTTTCGGCNGTGGTCTTTCACGANCTTCTGGGGTTCAANTCCTCCGACCCTGATGCCCAAGCNCGTTCNGCGGTCGAGGCAACCGACTTGTCGAGCGANGTCGAAGGCGTCAGAGTCAGNGTNGCTGCNCATGCGCCCTATTCGGTGTCACCTGCATTATTTGANGCATTACGCCNCGAATTAAGTTCCAAATGTCCAATGGCGCCAATCACCGTGCATCTAGCCGAATCGGCCGAGGAATTAGTGTTTCTCGACGATGGCGGAGGCCCTTGGCGGCAGTTACTGGAGCGACGTGGTGCATGGAATCCATCTTGGGAACCTCCCCNGTGCAGCCCGGNCGAGTTTCTTAAGCGGGTTGGTTGGCANGACCCTTCGGTCATCGTCGTACACGGCGTGCACTTAAGTGTTGAGGACCTTCTTGGACTTTCGGAAATTGGCGTAACGTTAGTGACCTGTCCGCGAAGTAATGTGTGGACAGGAGCCGGACCACCCCCCATTAAACGTTTTATAGAATCTGGTGTCAGCCTAGCGGTCGGCACGGACAGTCTGGCCAGCGCGCCCGACCTGAATCTTTTTGCCGAACTTGCGAGACTGCGGGAAATCTCACCAGACGTTCCGGCCTCGTCCTTACTCATGAGCGCTACGATTGGGGGTGCGAGAGCGCTCCGCTGGGAGGATGAGTTTGGCACGATTGAGCCGGGGAAGAGTGCGGACTTGATTGCTGTGGCACTTCCCGAGACNGTCAGTGATGTGGAAGAATATCTAGTCTGCGGTATCGGTGTCTCAGACATTACTTGGCTCGAGGACGTGTCCTGAGGGGGAGGAGTAGCTAGTCATTGTTCCCGAATCGAGGAGGGGCGAATTGATGCTGAGGCGGATCCAAGCTTACGCCTCATTCGTCCGTTTTAGTCACTCGGTGTTTGCGTTGCCGTTCGCCTTGGCGGGCATGGTGCTAGCGTCACGGTACACACAAGTTACACTCAGTCGTGTGGGCTGGGTCATTGCTGCTATGGTGGCTGCCCGCACCGCGGCAATGGGCTTCAACCGTCTAGTGGATGCGAGACACGATGCGTTGAACCCTCGTACCGAGGCGAGAGAAATACCCCGCGGCGTCATTTCACGCTTCCAAGCGGTGATGTTTGTAATGTGTTGGTCGTCGGTATTCGTTGCTGTGACCTCTCAGATTTCTGTCCTCTGTCTTGCCTTGTCGCCTGTTGCATTGGCAATCGCTTTTTGGTATTCGCTGGCGAAGCGATATACGAACTATTCGCAACTATTTCTCGGACTTGCCATGGCAGTCGCACCGGTTGGGGGGTGGCTGGCCGCGGGCGGGCGCTCGGGTTGGGAACCATGGTTGCTCGGTGTGGCGATCGGGATGTGGGTTGGGGGCTTCGACGTGCTGTGTGCCTGCCAAGATGTTGAATTTGATCGGAACCAGGGCCTGCGATCTATTCCAGTTCGATACGGGGTCTCGAAATCGTCGTGGATCTCTCGCGGCATGCACGTGGTGACGGTCGTCATGCTCACAGCACTTGCTGCGGTAACGAGTTTAGGGCTGATTTATCTTTTCGGTGTGGGTGTAGTAGCGGCACTGTTAGTCTACGAGCAGTCTCTCGTGCGCGCTAATGACTTGTCGCGTATTAAGCAGGCGTTTGATTTGAATGGCTATGTCGGCATTCTCTATTTAGCGACCACTTCGGTAGCAATCTATGTTGGATGAATCTCGCCGATCGATCACCATTGCTATCACTGGTGCCAGCGGTGCGCTATACGCTGTTCGTACCGTAGCCGCTCTGCTTGAACGAGCGTTCCATGTTGAATTGGTCGTGAGTGACTTTGGGCGACGGCTTCTAATGGAGGAGCTCAGTGTTTCCGCTGACCGTCTATTGCCGCATCTTTTAGAGACTTATGGTGCGACTGTTGAGCGTGGGAGCTTACAGCTACATTCGAACAAGGATCTCGGTGCGGGTATCGCGAGCGGTAGCCATGGCTGTGATGGGATGGTCATCGTGCCGTGTTCGATGAAAACGCTGGCTGGGGTAGCCCACGGACTGTCACGGAATCTAGCCGAGCGGGCGGCCGACGTAATGTTGAAAGAACGTCGTCCGTTAATCCTTGTACCACGTGAGACTCCAATGAGCCTACCGCAGTTGAGAAACATGGTTACCTGTGCCGAAGCAGGGGCGATGGTCCTTCCCGCGATGCCTGCGTTCTACCAAGGACCTAAAGAGCTAAGCGATCTAGCGGATTTCATGGCAGGGAAAATTTTGGCAGCACTTGGGCTGAAGCATGATCTGTACCCGGCATGGAAGGAATGACCGTCGGTCCGAAACCTCTTCAGAAGGACGCTCACTATATCGCGAGCATGTTTAATGCTATCGCACCACGATATGACATCCTGAATCGTCTCTTTAGTGCTGGGTTTGATAGACGATGGCGTGCTCGAGCAATCGCTGAGCTCGAATTAAGTGGGCAGGAAACACTTGTTGATCTCTGCACAGGGACTGGTGACTTGGCGCTCGCGGCAATTCGCTCCCGTCGTTCCGGAGCACGGCATGTCGTTGGGATTGATTTTGCCAGTGCGATGTTGCACTTAGGAGCTCAAAAGATACAACGCTGCGCGAGTAGCTCGTCCGTCCACTTAATGCGCGGGGACGTGTCGTGCATTCCGTTGTCAGATGAGTCAGCCGACGTGGTGACGATCGGTTTTGGGATCCGAAACGTCTCAGATAGCAAATTGGTTTGTGCCGAAATCCGTCGTGTACTTCGTTCCGGCGGACGTCTAGCAATTCTTGAATTTAGCATGCCTTCAACCGCGATCTTCAGAGGACTGTACCGGTGGTATTTTACGCATTTCTTGCCACGCCTCGGCCGCCTCGTTTCGCGTCATTCGGAGGCTTATTCTTACTTGCCGGCCTCGGTACAGTCCTTCTTAACTCCGGCCGCGTTGTCGGCCCTACTAGTGGAGTCGGGCTTCACGAATGTGCGGACAATTCCACTTACCTGCGGTGTCGTATATCTGCATCTGGCAACCCGCGCCTGATCAATAGGGAAATTGCTGGCTGTTATAATCTTCCTACTGACTTATGTACTTTGAGCTCGATGCATCGCGTCCCGACCCGCCGTCCTTTGACGGTCCGATGTCGCGCCGCGAGGGAATTCTGATTTCGGTTCTGGGCCATATCCTGCTACTGGTGCTTGTACTACTGATTCCTGGACTGCCGTTTGTCCAAGAGGTAGTTCAACGTCGGGCGCAAGAGCGTGCGGCTCGCAATGCAGAGCTTCTTGAGGAGCGGTTGGCAGAACAGCGCCAAGCCGAACGCTTTGTCTTCGTTCAACCACGCATTGATACTGAGGCACTAGAGCCCCCAGATGTTGGCATGCTGTCAGACTTGGATCGTGCAGCGATGGCTCCTGAACGTTCGGCTGAGCCACTGAATCCTGTTCCATTCGCGCGTGGCAATTCTTCCGAGCTTGTCATCCTTCCAGAACTTGCCGAGGAGGTAAGGGGTGATGGTCCAGGACGGGACCCCGCCGATGGTGTACCGGATGGTGAAACTGTTGAGGAACTTGCTAGTCCTGAAGATGCCGTGGTTAATGAGGAGGTGTTGGCGAATGCGGCCGATACTGGTGTCATCGACGACAGAGAACTTGGTGAAGTCGACATAAATGATCCCGGTACAGTTGGTAACGACGCACCGAGGACAGCATCTAGAATTCCTCCGCCGGGAGTCAAAGCGCCATTGTCTGGCGGTTCGTTAGGTGAAGTTATCCGCAATCTTGAGAGGTATGTCGATCAAGAGACCTTCGATAATCCAAGTGGAGGAGGCGGACAGTTCGGCCCATCGATTCAGTTCGACACGATGGGCGTAGAATTTGGGCCATGGATTCGTCGCTTTATCGCTCAGATCAAACGTAACTGGCTGGTGCCATACGCGGCTATGGCTTTTAAGGGACACTCGGTGGTTACCTTTAACGTTCATAAGAACGGTATGTTGACCGACGTGACTGTTATCCAGCCATCAACAATCGACTCGTTTAATTTATCGGCACGCAATGCTCTGTTGGCATCTGACCCTACGCAGCCGTTGCCGTCAGAATATCCGGCCGACAAGGCGTTCTTCACGGTCACCTTTTATTACAATGAACGCCCGCCCCTCTAAATAGTGCCAATCTTTAGGTTGTGGTTCCCGAATCTGTAGTGGAGGTCGGTATTTGAGTGGCCGATTAGCGAGCGGTCCGTCCATCCGACTGTCGAGCAAGACCAAGATTTTGGTCGCAATCGTTGGTCCAACCGCAACTGGCAAGAGCACGTTGGGAATCGAAATCGCTGAGCGTTTTGGCGGTGAGGTAATCAGCTGTGATTCGACAGCTGTCTACAGGGGATTTGATATTGGTACTGATAAAGTTCCGCTGGAAGGGCGTCGAGGAATACCGCACCACCTGATCGATGTTGTCGATCCGAGTGAGAACTATTCGGCAGCGCGGTATGCTACCGATGCGAGTGCCGCAGTATTTGAGACCATCGCACGGGGGCGGCTACCGATACTTGTTGGTGGTACGGGGCTCTACTATCGCGCACTCACTCGAGGTTTATTTCCTGGTCCTGGGCGGGATTCAGACCTTCGGGAACGGTTGTTGGCCTTGAGCGACAGATACGGCGTGGAACGGCTGCACCGTTTAGTTCGACATGTCGATCCCGAATCAGCCGATCGGATCCATGCCAGAGACGCAAAGCGCTTAATTCGAGCTTTGGAAGTCTACTATCTCACCGGACGGCCTCTGACGCGCCACTTCGAAGGGACCCATTCACCGCTAGTTGGATATAGCATTGTTGGTATTGCGTTACGCCAGTCAAGTGACCTGACAGCAGTGAAAGTGGCGCAGCGTGTAGAAAGTCAGCTTAACGAAGGGCTCATCGACGAAGTCCGGCGGTTACGTGCTATGGGTATACCTGACTCGGCATTGCCATTCGGTGGCATGGTGTACCGGCAAGTGTTGGCTTTTTTAAATGGAGTTGGCACTGAGGAGAGTACGCGTGACGACATCATACGGGCCAACCGTCGATACGCTCGGCGTCAGTTGATCTGGTTTAGGAAAGAGCCTAATCTACACTGGATTCAAGTTGACGATGGACCGGTGCACGCGTTTAGGATGGCGGAACAAATCGTTCGTGACAACGTGGTAGCTCGGTCAGAGTCTGTAGTGTTATGAGACGAACGGCGCCCATGATTATGGCGGGTGCCGGAAGTTCGGTGCGACCCTCATCCTTTTCGTTCTCCCGTGCGATTGTGGTTGTTCTTGACGGCGCCGGGGTTGGTGAGCTGCCTGATGCGTCGGAGTACGCGGACGAGGGTAGTAATACCCTCGGGAACATTGCGCGGCACGTAGACCTTTTAATTCCGACGCTTCGCGCGATGGGGCTTGGGAACGTTGTCGATCTTGGAGGATCGTCGCCGGCGCCGTTATCGGCATTCGGACGGATGGCTGAGGCGTCACCGGGTAAAGATTCCGTGACGGGACACTGGGAGTTGACCGGCGTGGTCCTTGACCGTCCGTTTCCTCTGTTTGTTGACGGTTTTCCTTTACGCGTTATTGCCGATCTCGAACGCCGAATTGGTTATAAGACCTTGGGTAATTCAACAGCTTCAGGAACTGAGATTATTGAGAGGCTTGGAAGAGAGCACCTAGAGACTGGTTCACCAATTGTTTACACATCAGCTGACAGTGTCTGCCAAATTGCTGCCCATGAATCCATAATGTCAGTGCCCGAGCTGTATCGTTGCTGTGAGATTGCGTTTGAGGTCATGGTTGAGGGGTTGGGTGTAGGTCGGATCATCGCTCGTCCTTTCGCCGGTGAAGTTGGGGACTTCCAGCGCACAGTAAGGCGGCGAGATTTTACGTGCCCAGCGCCAGGTGACACGTTGTTCGATCGGGCAACAGCCGCTGGGGTTCCAGTGGTAACGATTGGGAAAGTTGATGACCTTTTCGCTGGCCGAGGTATTTCAAAGGCGGTCCACACTTCATCCGATGATGACGTAATGGATGCACTTGAGAGTACACTGACGTCAACGCCACGGGGCATCATTATGGCCAACCTGGTCGACTTCGATACTGTTTACGGTCACCGAAATGACGTGTTGGGATATGCGGCTAATTTGGAGCAATTTGATCGTCGGCTGGCCAGCTTACTTCCACATGTTCAGGCCGGCGATCTATTTATCATTACCGCTGACCACGGGAATGACCCGACAACTCCAAGTACGGATCACTCGCGTGAGTATGTGCCCGTTCTTATTTCCGGATCGTCGGTTCGTGCTGGCACGAACGTGGGGACCCGATCGAGCTTCGCCGATGTCGGTCAAGCAATTGCTGAAGGCCTTGGATTGAAACCGCTCGCGTCGGGTATGAGCTTTCTCAGCGAGATCGCACTAGAGGCATAGTCAGTAAGTCGGTCAGGGCTTAAGCGTGTGGGATGAATGAGATGGCCACGATAAGAGAAGGACTTGAAGCGCGCGAACATGAGTTTCTTGCCCATCAGGCATCCAAGAGTGATGCAAGTAAAGGACGGCCTCAAGACGAAGCTGAGGATCCGATCCGTCCTGCATTTCAACGTGACCGTGACCGTATCGTGCATTGTAAGGCGTTTCGCCGATTGAAGCATAAGACGCAGGTGTTCTTTTCACCAGCTGGAGATCACTACCGGACACGCCTGACTCACACACTTGAGGTTTCCCAGATCGCGCGAACCGTTTCGAAAGCTCTTCGTCTGCATGAAGAGCTGACTGAGGCCATTGCACTAGGACACGACCTAGGTCACACACCTTTTGGACATGCTGGTGAGCGAGTGTTACGGGAACTCATTCCCAGCGGATTTAATCATTACGAACAAAGTTTACGCATCGTGGATCGACTAGAAAACGATGGTCAAGGTCTCAATTTGACTTGGGAAGTGCGGGACGGAATTGCCAAACACTCGAAGGGAAAGCATGGTGCACCGGTAGGTGCAGCGGATACAGATCGGGTAACGGCGCTTGAGGGGCAGGTAGCGCGTGTTGCTGACATGATTGCATATGTGAATCACGACATCGACGATGCCCTGCGAGCGGGTCTCCTTGCGGAGGCGGACCTTCCAGCTACGCCGATAGCGCTTCTAGGGGGCACCACATCTGAGCGGATCAGTCGACTCGTGACCGATGTAATACTTCAAACGATGCAGTCAGAGCTCGACCGGGTACGAATGAGTGAAGAAGTCTTGGATGCGCTGCTTGCCCTTCGTGCATTTCTATTCGAGGCGGTGTATGAGAACAGCGACGCAACAGTCGAGTTCAAGAAGGCATCGGGGATTCTAGGAGGTCTTTGGGAAAAAATACATGAGCAACCTAAAGCCTTCCTTGACGAGGATATAGTAGCGACCGAGGGCATTGATACTGCGGCCCGGGATTTCCTCGCTGGTATGACCGATCGGTTTGCGGTGAGTCTTTACGAACGACTGTTCATTCCGAAACCTTGGGTTGAGTTGGTGTGATGCATACGAGCACGGTGAATATTGTGCCATTCGTGTTAAAATTCAGGGTTCGGATCTGCTTGTGTAGACTGCCAGATGCTATTGGATCTCAAGACTCTGAGCGAAGCTCGTGTTCGCCTTGAACGGACCTATCCACCGTCGGCTTTTGAGGCAACTGACGAATTCACCGTCGGCAAACCCGTAGAGCTAGTGTGCGATGTCGAAAAGATCCGTAGTTGGTATCAATTGGCAGGTCATCTTGCTACGAGGCTTCAAGTGCAATGCTGTCGGTGTGGTGAGTTGTGTGACACAGAGTTGGAGGTGGCGTTCGACCTTCGCTACGTCTCTGAAGCGCTGAACACTGGGACGAATGACGTGGAGATCGGCGATGAAGATTTAACGGTAGCATTTTATCGTGACGATCAAATCGATCTCCGACAACTCATGGCCGAACAGTTCTATTTGGGATTGCCGATGAAGCCACTTTGCCAGGAAGGTTGCCGCGGGCTTTGTGCTGCCTGCGGCAAGAATCTTAATTTTACCGATTGTGAGTGCTCGATCAAATGGCGTGATCCGAGATTAGCTGCTCTTGATGGACTACTGAAAGGAAAGTCTTCGAAATAACGTAAGTGATCGAGTAAGGAGTTGATGATGCCAAATCCGAAACGGAGACATTCAAAGTCGCGTACCGCCAAACGACGAACGCACGATTCGCTGTCGGTGCCTCCGATGGGAGAGTGCCCGCAGTGTCATGAGATGAAGCCGCCGCATAAGGTCTGTCCGCACTGTGGGTACTACAGAGGCCGCCCGATTCGCGAGGTCGATGAGTCGTAAGCGGGGACCATTTCAAGATCTGAGCGTGGAGACTCTGAGTATTTCATGTTGATCGGGGAGCAATGCCTCCCGTGACAAGATCAAACAGCGCGTAGGTTATAAGTCGCCGAATGTGCGCATTGTGAATGTAACCGGTCCAGTAGGCGTGAAACAGCTCTCAGGTTACCGTGCTCAAGAACACCTACTCACAGAAGTAGTTGGTTGGTTGAGAAATTAGAGATGTTGTCGTTTATCTTTCCAGGACAGGGGTCACAGTGTGTGGGTATGGGCCGCGATCTTGTGAACGCGTATCCTGAGTGTCGCACTACTTTTGAGGAGGCCGATGAAGTGCTCGGCGAGTCACTCAGCAGGCTTTGTTTTGAAGGTCCAGAAGAACACTTAACGTTGACTGAGAATGCCCAACCGGCCATTCTGACAGTGAGTGTCGCAATGTATCGAGGATTAATTGAGCGTGGTCTGAGGCCGACGTGCGTCGCCGGGCATAGCCTAGGTGAGTACTCCGCACATGTGGCTGCAGGTACGATAGCGTTTGCAGACGCACTGGGTATCGTGAAGCGTCGGGGTAGATATATGCAGGAGGCTGTGCCTGTTGGGGCTGGTGCGATGTCTGCCATACTGGGTTTAGATGCTAGTAGCGTCAAGCAGGCGTGCGATGAGTCGGGCAACGGTGAGGTTGTCGCGCCCGCCAACTTAAATGCTCCTCGGCAAGTCGTGATTGCTGGCGACCGTGAGGCAGTACATCGTGCCGGTGAAGTGGCAAAAAGGATGGGCGCGAAACGTGTCATTTCGTTGACGGTGAGTGCGCCATTTCACTGTGCCCTGATGCAGCCTGTGGCAGATCGGCTGGCACCGGAATTACGAAGGCTGAGTGCAACTGATCCCCACATTCCGGTCGTAGCTAATGTTGATGCTGAGCCTAAACGCGACGCTCAGGCTTCGATTAATGCGCTTATTCAGCAGATCGCTTCGCCCGTGTTATGGGAGCAAGTTATTAGACGTCTTGCATCGGATGGTAGTCGCACGTATGTTGAGGTGGGGCCGGGTTCGGTGTTAACCGGGCTGATGAAGAAAATTGACCGTACTCTTCGGGCGGTTGCGGTGGATAAGTTACCCACGTTGAACCACGCTAAGGAGTTCATCGGATAGTCCCAACGATTGAGGGAACGGTCTTTTTCCACAGACTGCCGGGTGATTGCATGACGAAAATAGGTGACCGTGTGACAATTGTTACGGGCGCATCGCGTGGTATTGGGCGTGCGGTCGCCGAACAACTCGCTGAGGCTGGCTGTATGGTTGTCGCTGCCGCGCGCGAGCAACATGCTGAGGAGACTGTAGCGACGATTTTAGCGTCAGGAGGCCGAGCCGAACTTGCGAGTCTCGATGTGACTGAACCTGATGCTGTTCGTAATCTGGTTAGTGATGTGGTGAAGAGGTTAGGAAGAATCGATGTTTTAGTAGCGAATGCTGGAATCGCTCGTGACCAGCTATTGCTTCGTCTACAGCGAAAGGATTGGGACGACGTTCTGACGACGAATCTTACGGCTGTTTTCACATGTGTTCAGGCAGTCCTTCGCCCTATGATACGGCAGCGATTCGGTCGTATTATCACGATCAGTTCTGTAGTGGGACAGATGGGTAATGCGGGTCAGGCGAGTTACGCAGCGTCGAAAGCTGGTTTAATCGGCTTTACCAAAGCGGTAGCCAAAGAAGTCGCCTCTCGTGGTGTTACGGCAAACGTTGTAGCGCCTGGATTGATCGACACTGATATGACACGGGCTCTTGGTAGTAAAGGTCGGGACGACTGGCAGTCATTGGTGCCGCTTGGCCGGATGGGCACTCCCGCCGAAGTCGCACATGCGGTAAGGTTTCTTGCATCCGACGAGGCATCGTATATTACTGGGCAGGTTGTAGGTGTTAACGGTGGAATGTACATGTAGGAGGTGTGAATGGCCGTCACGGACAAAGTCAAGGGCATCATTGTGGAGCAACTCGGCGTTGATGAGGAGGAAGTAACCCCGGATGCTTCCTTTGTCGATGATCTAGGAGCGGATTCGCTCGACACAGTCGAGCTGGTCATGGCGCTGGAAGAAGAGTTCAATATCGAGATTCCTGATGAGGATGCGGAGAAGATCACTCGAGTGAAGGAAGCCGTTGACTATATCGAGACGCACTCCAAGGCCAAGAAGTAGCGCCTGTAGGCACGCGGAGGCTGTGTGAAGAGGCGAGTTGTCGTCACCGGCGTTGGACTTGTGTCGTCGTTAGGGGTCGGCACGGAGGAGAACTGGGAGGCGCTTTGTGCTGGGCGTAGTGGTATCGGGTCTATAACCCGATTTGACGCGTCTGAGTTCTCGACACGCATTGCAGGGGAGGTCAAGAACTTCGACCCCTTGCAGTTTATCGCCAAGAAGGACGTCAAGAAGATGGACGTCTTCATTCAATACGCTATTGCAGCCGCCGAGTTTGCGGTTCGCGATGCCGGTTTAGAAGTTACGCCGGAGATTGCTGAGCGGGTTGGAGTCTTCATCGCGTCTGGCATAGGAGGGTTCAGTGCCATCGAACGCGAGCATCGGTCGTTACTCAAGGACGGTCCGAGAAAAATTTCACCATTCTTTATTCCGTCAGTCATCATTAATCTTGCTGCTGGACAGGTTTCGATCCGTTTTGGGGCTAAGGGGCCCAATTCTGCGACGGTCACTGCCTGTTCGGCTTCTGCTCACGCGGTCGGTGACGCGTTTGAAATCATCAGTCGAGGCGCAGCTGATGTAATGATTGCGGGTGGTTCTGAGGCAGCCATCACACCACTCGGCGTTGGTGGTTTCGCGGCGATGAGAGCTTTGTCTAAGAGGAACGACGAGCCCGAGCGTGCGAGTCGTCCGTTTGACCGTGATCGTGATGGGTTCGTTATCGGGGAGGGTGCTGGAGTCGTCATTCTTGAGGAGTACGANCAGGCAATAGCGAGGAAGGCCCCGTTGTACGCGGAGCTAGTTGGTTACGGGATGTCGGGAGATGCNTTCCACGTGACGGCGCCCTCCGAAGATGCCGANGGNGCGGTGNGAGCTATACGGGCAGCNNTGGCACGCGGGGAGTGNCCCCCNGACCAGGTCGATTACATTAATGCNCACGGCACCTCGACNCCCTANAACGATAGATTGGAGACATTGGCGATTAAGAACGTTTTCGGCGATCNAGCCAGTAAACTAGCTGTATCCTCNACCAANTCGATGACNGGGCANTTACTGGGTGCGGCGGGTGGTTTGGANGCTGGTATCACCGCTTTGGCTGTTCGNCGACANACNCTNCCGCCGACGATTAATCTGGATNCNCCNGANCCCGACTGTGACCTTGACTATGTGTCGGGATTGGCACGTCCTGCGNTGGTTAGGTATGCGCTNTCGAATTCGTTTGGGTTCGGGGGTACTAANGCTGTACTTCTNTTNAAACGGTGCGATTCGTAGTCGGNCCNATTGAACGCTACAGGGTCANCATTCGTTTANTCTTCTCGTTGCGCATCCGCGCTAATTAACAACATGAACATTATTGTCTGCATTAAGCAGGTGCTCACCCGTGATTGGCCATTCCAAGTTGATGCTCAGGGGACTTGGGTCCGAGAACAGGATGCTAGCTTTGAGATGAACGAGCCAGACTCTTACGCGCTCGAAGCCGCACTACGNCTTAAAGAGACGCATGGCGGTGAAGTGACAGTCTGCTCGATGGGGCCAGCTCGGGTGACTCAGGTTATTCGNGAAGGGTTGGCTCGAGGTGCAGATCGAGCCATTCACGTTGTTAGTGATGATNCNGCGCGGATGGATGCGTTNGGNGTTGCTCAGGCGCTTGCCGCCGCCATCAAANTTGAGGAGGCCTCTCTTGTNCTCACAGGCCTNCAATCNGANGATCATGGNTTTGCCCAGACCGGCATCATCTTATCTNCACTNCTNGNTTTGCCGCACGCTACCATCGTNATGGATATTGAAGTNAGTGATGACNNAGTTCGAGTCAAGCGTGAACTNGAGGGCGGATGGTTCCAGTGGGTTGCGTTGCCGATGCCTGCGCTNCTCACGATTCAGAGTGGGATCAACCAGTTACGNTATGCCACCCTGAAGGGCATCATGGCTGCNAAAAAGNAGGAAATTCGAACTATTCAGGCTGTNGCNCCTGGTGAGGCACGTCAGCGAATCGTAGCGCTGTATCCACCAGAAAANGANAAGCAGACACACTTTGTTGATGGAACTTCTTCGGAGGCTGCCAAGAAGCTAGTGAGGCTNCTACGGGATGAAGCACGGGTGCTGTGATGGAGCNCGAGCANATTAATTAGCATCNNTTGGATGCCAAAATGATTCTTGTTATTGCCGAGCAGAGGGATGGNGCGCTAAACCGCNNGAGTTGGGAAGCTCTNGCGGGAGCNCAGCAGATTGGTGGCAAGATCAAGGTTGCGATTCTNGGTGTCCGTTTGGACAGANCTGCAGAAGAACTTGCCNCGGCTGATGTGGCCGAGGTACTTGTGCTCGATAAGGATGCGCTTGAGCAGTACACGGCCGATGGCTTTGTACNTGCCCTAACCTTGCTAATCGAAGCTGAGTCGCCTGAGCTTGTTGTATTTTCCCATACCTATCAATCTAGAGATTTCGTGCCAGCGCTGGCCGGGGCACTCGANCGCGCTCTGATCACCGATTGTGTTCGTGCGGTGCGTCGGGACGACAACCTNATCTTCAGTCGTCCNATGTTTCAAGGTAAGTTGATGGCTGACNTGGTGGCCCTGGGGCCGGCGCCACACATCGTTACGTTCCAAANTGGTGCGATCAGCGCGGATACTCTTGTTTACGGTGACACTTCAGCGCCAAGACGAACTGTTCCCGTGATTTTCGAAGCCGCCGCACTGCGGCAGCGNCCGGAGCCTGCATTTCAAGAGGCAAAACAGGTGGTGGATCTGTCGCAGGCAGACCGGATCGTNGCGGTCGGCCGAGGTATTAAAAGCGNNGANCATCTCCANTTGGTTCAGCGTCTGTCTGCCGTGCTGGGTGCTGAGATCGCNGCTTCACGCCCGATTTGCGACATGGGCTGGNTNCCGATGGACCGTCAGGTAGGAAGTTCCGGCCAGACGGTNGCGCCGACTCTCTATTTTGCGGTTGGTNTGTCAGGNGCGATCCAGCATGTTGTAGGTATGAAGGGCGCTAGGACGATCGTCGCGATTAACAAAGATGNTGATGCGCCTATTTTTGAGATTGCNGACTATGGTGTGGTNGGTGACTTNTTCGAAATTGTGCCTGCAATAATTTCTGAACTGGAGAGTTTACCTTGANGCGCGAAACGGTTGAGGTCGACGTCCTGATCGTNGGTGGTGGNCCAGCGGGCATATCNGCAGCTTTGCATCTGGCACAGTTGCAGAAGTCTCGGGGTGGNACCCCACTGGCCATTACCGTGNTNGANAAGTCTAGGGATAGCGGGTCACACATGTTATCTGGTGCCGTGTTCGATCCAAGTGCGCTCCACCATCTTCTTCCAGACTTTGAATCACTNGGCGCACCGCTAGGGCCAGCGGTGCACGAGGATCGGCTNTTGTTCNTGACNGAGAAGCGCGCGNTCNGGTTCCCTTTCACGCCGCCTCCACTCAAGAACCATGGTTGTTACATTATCTCTTTGAACCGGTTTGTAAAGTGGNTAGCTGAGCAAGCGGANTCTTCCGGNGTAGATGTGATTAANGGTTTCGCTGCTACTGAAGTGCTCTATGACGGCGACCGCGTCGTGGGTGTCCGNACAGGTGATCGTGGAGTTGATCGAGGGGGTGAACGAAAGTNGANCTTTGAGCCCGGAGTTGACATTCGTGCTGNNGTAACGATTTTTGCTGATGGCGTGCGAGGAAACTTATCAAAGACNGTCTTGCGACGGTTTCNGCTNGACGCTGCNTCGCAACCCCAAAGTTANGCNCTTGGGNTCAANGAGCTCTGGGAGGTCCCGNCTGGNNGGGTCANNCCNGGGACTGTNATGCACACNCTCGGATACCCACTCCGTTCCGAGGAGTTCGGNGGNGGCTTTATATATGGCTTGGCACCTGACCGGGTGTCCCTAGGTTTCGTGACNGGTCTNGATTATCAAGATCCCTTGTTTGATCCACACATGNCGTTCCAGCGGTTAAAGTGTCACCCCTTGTTATCNGGTNTGCTTGCTGGTGGCCAATTNTTAAGNTACGGNGCGAAGGCTCTGCCNGAGGGNGGGTGGNATNCGGTGCCGCAATGCTACATCGACGGTGCATTACTGGTTGGCGATGCTGTGGGATTTCTGAANTCACTGCGTCTNAAGGGNATCCATCTTGCAATGTGGACAGGCATTTATGCGGCGCAGGTGGCACTCGATGCTGTGCTGGCAAGNGATCCATCGGCTGTCAGGTTACAGGCGTTCCAGACCTTGGTCGATGATGGCCCTGTTCGACGAGAAATGTATCCTGTACGCAACGTNCATCAGGGTTTTNGNCATGGANTAATAGCTGGACTTGCTTTTGCTGGACTGTCGTTACTNACACGGGGTTGGTGGTTCCNCGATCCGGTNCCGAATCTTATCGGNCATAAGCGAATGCAGACGATGGCGGTTTACCATGGGCTGNATGGNCCGNNTCGNANCTCCATTAAAGNCNCNGTTGACCGNAAATTGACGTTCGATCGCCTAACAAATGTACATTTNTCAGGAACGCGCCACGAAGAAGACCAGCCAGNNCACCTATTAGTTCANGACTTNGATATCTGCCGTACACGTTGTCGTGAAGAATATGNNAACCCCTGTCTTCGGTTCTGTCCGGCTAACGTATATGAGATGGTNGAAGTTGGNGACGANTTACGGTTACAGATTAATGCATCAAACTGCGTTCACTGCAAAGCTTGTGACATNATTGATCCNTATCAGATCATCGACTGGGTTCCGCCGGAAGGTGGAGGAGGTCCGCAGTACGACGGGATGTGATGTTTGATCGAGTAACTGTATTTCCNTTGGTGCGAGAGTAATGGAAGGTTCGCCGACTCNNCGNCTAACNTNATGGCAGCGAGNNAAGGCTGCTGGGATCGCGGCCTTGGCGTACCCTCTCATTGCATTACTCGGCGTGACGCTNNGGTGGCGTGTCAGTGGAATTGAGCATCTTGACGAGATTCGAAAGAGTGGACGACAACCAGTTATGGNNTTTTGGCACGGTCGTATCCTNTCGGCCACCTACTATTTCCGGCGGCGNGGCATCGTCGTGATTACCAGTGAGAATTTNGATGGTGAATGGATTGCTAGGATCATAGAGCGGTTCGGTTATGGGACNGCNCGTGGNTCGACCTCTCNNGGCGGCCAACGCGCGCTACTATNCNTAAAGCGCGCCTTAGNANAGGGGAANCCGGTTGGCTTTACTGTCGATGGGCCGCGTGGGCCAGCTGGTTNTGCACAGCTAGGCGCTGTGTGGTTAGCGGGNGCCACGGGTAATCCCCTACTCCCGTTTCATCTTGANGCGGACCGGTATTGGATGGCGNGAAGCTGGGATCGGACGCAGATTCCGAAGCCTTTCAGNCGGGTTGCTCTCGCGGTGGGCCCGTCGATCGATGTGCCTCAANNTGCTGACGAGCANACACTCGAAACGAAGCGTTCTGAGCTTGAGCGGGCGTTACATGGGCTNACCGATACGACGGACCAACTCCTGGAGGNTTCGTGAGTGAAACATCGTTAGTGTTGTTCGCATCTGAACGATTCGCTGACCATGTTACGCCGCCAGGACATCCTGAGCGCGTTGGACGTGCTGAGGTAATGCAGAACGNAGCAGAAAGATTTGTCCGTGACGGCGGCAGAGTAATCGAACCTCGTCNGGCAACCGATGCAGAACTGGNGGCNGTTCATGCCTCCACNTANATTGAATCGATTGCGGCAACGTCGGGTCTCGCTGTTAANCTCGATCCCGATACCTATNCCTCACCAAGGTCGCATGAAGTCGCGCGTTTAGCTGCCGGNGCGATTGTNGAGNCNGCCTCTCATNCGATGGCTGGCGGGNGCCCNGNGCTCGCGNTGGTGCGCCCACCAGGNCACCATGCCGAAACCGACCGAGCGATGGGCTTTTGTTTCTTTAACAGNGTAGCTGTGGCCGCCGCGCACGCTCTAGATAACGGTGCATCAAAGGTGGCGATTGTTGACTACGACGTTCATCANGGCAATGGCACGCAGTGGATGTTTTACGACAATCCACAGNTCCTTTATGTNTCTACNCACCAGTATCCTTTTTACCCTGGGACNGGTGCGATTGCNGATATCGGGCGNGGCGCGGGTGAGGGNAGAACCTTGAANGTNCCNCTNGCGGCCGGCGCAACTGACGCCGACTACGAACTAGTGTTCACGCGNCTCATCNTACCGGCATTACGGNCGTTTTCNCCAGACCTTTTACTTGTTTCGGCTGGATACGATGCGCATGAGCGAGACCCACTTGCCGGTATGGAGGTNACAACCGAAGGCTATCGTGCAATGACACGTCATTTACGAATCATTGCGGNNGAAGTGTGTGGTGGNCGTCTGGCGTTTGTGANNGAGGGCGGCTACGATCTTCAAGCTCTTGATGAGTGTCTTGACNCGACAGTTGCTGTTCTTCGTGACNCGTCCATCGGTGANGCACCNTCGTTCAAGGGTGCAACCGACCGTGCNGAAGCGGTGATGGAGGATATCATTTCGCTNCACCAACCACACTGGCCGAGTGNCGTCTGGTGAAGTAGCGTATANGGNNGATGTNAGTACATCCAGTTCGACGGTGCGTAACTAGGGGCCTACGCTATAATGGCGGCATGGCGGATGGTCGTCTCCGTCACTTATTGATCATGGTTACGAGTTTAACTATCTGGCGTTCCATCGACCTGATCGGCACCGGCTGATCGCTTGTAAATTACGCCCGTCGAGTTACCGCCGGCAAGCCGGTTCACGCGTATGCCCCCAGTCGTGTCCGAGTATTCCCCGCAGACAATTGAGAAGAAGTGGCAACAGCGTTGGGCTGAATGCCGGACGTTTGAGGTAGAAGCAGATTCCTCTAAGCCCAAGTTTTATTGCCTGGTGATGTTTGCCTACCCGTCGGGTCATGCGCACGTCGGGCACGTCCGTAACTACATGATTGGCGATGTGGTGGCTCGGATGAAACGAATGCAGGGCTACCACGTAATCCATCCGTTCGGCTGGGACGCCTTTGGTCTTCCAGCCGAGAATGCCGCTATTCAGAACAGGGTACACCCTAAGACGTGGACGCTAGACAACATTGCTCACATGAAGGGACAGTTGCAGCGGTTGGGTATTAGCTATGCGTGGGAACGAGAGATAGCTACCTGTCTGCCCGATTATTATCACTGGAATCAGTGGATCTTTCTGAAGATGTTCGAGCGTGGTCTGGCGTATCGTCGGCGTTCTACAGTTAATTGGTGTCCTAGCTGTCAGACGGTTCTGGCTAACGAACAGGTGATCGAAGGGCACTGCTGGCGTTGCTCGTCTGATGTGGATGCACGTTCACTTGAGCAGTGGTTCTTACGTATTACCGCGTATGCGGACCGATTGCTCGACGGCATGGACCGTCTAACCGAGTGGCCAGAAAAGGTGCTGACGATGCAGCGCAACTGGATCGGTAGATCGGAGGGTGCGCGCGTTCGGTTCCTTTTAACCGGTGACAAGGTAGCACCAATTGATGTTTTCACGACACGTCTCGATACAATTTACGGTGCTACGTTTGTAATATTAGCTCCTGAGCACCCGCTTATTGACGAAATCGCAACTTCTGCAAGGCAGCCCGAGGCATTCCTTGAACGTATCCGCGGCTTCCGGGCTCAGGATAGAACGGGCAGACTTACAGGAGAGATCGAGAAGGAAGGGTTCGATACGGGTCGGCGAGCCACTAATCCTTTTACGGGTGAGGATGTCCCAGTGTGGGTGGCGAATTTTGTGCTCGGTGAGTATGGAACTGGTGCAGTCATGGGTGTTCCCGCACACGACCAACGTGATTTCGAGTTTGCGAAGAAGTACGACCTGCCAATTCGTGTAGTCGTTCAGCCAGATGAGAACACGGCTCCACTCTCGGCACTGGATGAGGCCTATGTGGGTCAAGGACAGCTGGTAGCTTCGGAAGAGTTTTCGGGTTTGCCGTCGGCCGAGGCTCGGGGCCTGATGACACAAGCGGCAAATGATCAAAACATCGGCGAAGGTACGGTGCAGTACCGTCTGAAGGATTGGGGAATCTCACGGCAACGCTATTGGGGTACGCCGATTCCGATTATCCACTGTGAATCCTGTGGATTGGTACCGGTTCCGTGCGACAAACTTCCGGTTGAATTACCGGATGTGACGGCGTTCAGCGGCCGCGGTGATTCGCCACTGGCACAGGTGTCAGAATTTGTTAATACGCCATGTCCGACGTGTGGTGCTGACGCTCGACGTGAGACCGACACCATGGATACGTTTGTTGACTCGTCATGGTATTACTATCGCTACTGCGATCCGCATAACAAGGTGCTGCCGTTCGACTCTGAAGCTGTAAACTACTGGACTCCAGTCGATTTTTATAGCGGAGGTGTCGAGCACGCCATCCTGCATCTGATCTACTCTAGGTTCTTCTGTAAAGTAATGCATGATCTCGGACTCGTGGAGCACGATGAACCATTTACACGGCTTCTTACCCAGGGGATGGTGCTGAAGGACGGTGCCGTGATGTCAAAGTCGAAGGGTAATGTTGTGGATCCTGACGACATGATGGCAACTTATGGCGCGGATACGCTCCGCCTCTACGAAATGTTCGTTGCTCCTCCCGAGAAGGAAATCGAGTGGACCGACACCGGACTTGAAGGTAGCTTTCGTTTTTTGAACCGTGTGTGGCGACTGGTGGAGCCACTGGCTATACGGGTGCGTGAAGCTGGGCAGCCGNCGGCCAACCTGAATGACGCTGAACGCGCTATCCGCCGNAAGACGAATGAAACNATNCANCGGGTGTCNAGGGATCTTGACCCCCGTGTCCATTTAAATACNGCCGTGTCGGCACTTATGGAACTCGTGAANGATCTGTACTTATTCTGTGATGANGTTGGGTGCGGTCCGAGAGTACGGCNGTCGGCGACTTCGGANATCCGCCCGGAAACGGCAGCTGTACTCCGTGAGGCGATTGAGGCGCTCGTGNTGTTGATNGCNCCGTTTACCCCNCATNTCGCTGANGANCTCTGGGANCGATTAGGGCACTCGGATGGTCTTATTGCGGCACAGTGGCCGAAGTTCGATCCAACGGTGGCTAGAGCNGACACGTTGGTTGTGCCAGTGCAGGNCAATGGAAAAGTNCGTGCTCGATTAACGGTCGAAGCTGGCCGGAGTGACGCCGACCTTGAGGCTGATGTTCTCGTCGACCCTCAGGTTAAAATACACCTTGCCGGTAAAACTATAGTGAAGGTGATTGTTGCTCGCGGCCGCCTTGTTAACGTTGTCACAAAATGATCTGGNTGATGAAGAAGATGTCCAGGTGCACAACTAGTGTGAGAGGTCACAGATATTTTGTTCTGGTGCTTCTTGTTAGCGTTCTGAGCTCAGGTTGNGGCTATGCCTTGGCCGGCCGAGGCTCATTCTTGCCCGATTATGTTGAAACGATCGGTATTCCGCTCTTCGAAAATAATACGGCCTTTTTCGAGATGGAGCAGGTCTTAACTGAGGCAGTACGAACGGAATTCATCGGGAGGGGCAGNTATCAAATAGTGCCTCAGGAGGACGGTGTCGACGCGGTTCTCATCGGGCGTGTTGTGTCGATTAACTTGCAGCCATCGAGCTTCACGGACCAGCAGCAAGCGGCCCGGTACACTTTCACGCTTACTTCCAGTATTGTGTTACGCGATTTACGGACAGAGGAAGCAATTTGGGAGAACGCTTCGCTTGTCTTCACTGAGGAATATGATGTTGCGACGGGTGGCGGCGCGCTCGACGCAAGTGCATTTTTTGGCCAGGATATAAATGCACTTGAGCGCATGGCCAGCGATTTCGGAACTACAGTTGTCACCTCGATTCTCGAGGCGTTCTAACTGACTTTATCTATGGCGGCTTCCACCCCGGCCACCGTTCGCAAACAAATTGCCTCGGGTAAGACAGGCCCAATCTATCTGATTATCGGAAGCGATGAGGATGAGAGAACTCGTCTGGCTCGGGAGTTTGCTGATGTTGTCGAGGAAGAGCTTAGACCATTTAACGTTGAGCGNCTCTACGGTGGGGAAACGGAACCAGCGAGGTTACTTCAGGCCGTCCACATGTTGCCGATGCTCGGACCGCGTCGCATTGTTATCGTATCGCAGGCTGAGCTTGTACTTTCCCCGACGAAGGCGAACGTCGACTCGAAGCGCGATCTCGAAGCCGTTGAGCAGTACGTTCAGNGCCCTTCGCCTCAAGTTACGGTCATCTTTGAATCTGGCGATCTCGACAAGCGGNGACGGGTGGTAAAGGCGCTACTGAAGCACGCCACTGTCGTGACCTTTCCTGGGATTAAGACGGAGGATGGCGCGCAGCGTTGGGTGTGTAATGAGGTGAAGCGGCTTAAGTTGTCTATGGATGCAGAAGCGGTGCGGGCATTCATAGCCAGAACGGGCGCAGACCTACCGAGGCTGAGAGCGGATTTTAAGCGCTTGGTAATCTATGCCTCTGGACAGGCCACGATTGGACGGACCGACGTTGAAGCTGTTGTTGGACCAGCTGTCTTGCAGGACAACTGGGCGATAACGCGAGCAATTGAACAAGGTAAGGCAGGCGCCGCATTGAGGGANCTCGCCTTATTATTTAATGCCGGGGTGATGCCTCTTCAGATTCTTGGCCAGCTCGGGTGGTTTGTTCGCGAGAGGTTTGCGTCCAGTAAAGTCAAGGCAGCGGTAGACGCGCTATATCGAACTGATCTAGCCCTAAAGAGCTCTAGGGGGGACGGACGCATCGTAATCGANCAACTTGTACTGGAGCTCTGTGGNGTCCGCCGTAACTTACGCNGAGGTTGAAAGGTTTGCTAGTTGCTTTGCCAAGCGCGACTTGTAGCGATCGGCTGTGTTGTTGTGAANGATGCCCTTACCGGCCATCTTGTCGATCAATGACACTGCACTCCGGAACTCAGTTTTGGCCGCGCCAGTGTCTCCGGAGCCTAGCGTGGCCCGAATTGACTTCAGCACGGAGCGTAATTGTGTTCGTTGCTGTCGGTTCCGCTCACGCCGTTTGATATCTTGCCGATGTGCCTTAACCGCCGACTTATGGTTTGCCACGAGTTTAGTCCCCAAGAAACTTAGCGTTTGAGCACGCTAGTAAGCGCGCATTATATCACTGGATGGGTCATCGAAGCGCCCTCTGTTCACCGAGACCGGTTTCAGAGCTTTCCGCTTTTCAGTTGACGGAGGTATCGGCGTTCCCGTTTTGTTGGTGCTATGCCGGACCGGGCTGGAGGGTTAGCACGGTTGGCTAGNCGNACCAATTCCCGCAATTNCGCTTCCTCCTCAGACGGAGGTGGTGTGGCGTCTTCGTAGAGGGTTCGCGCTTTGGTTTTGGCTACGTAACGTTCTCTTAAACCCTTCACAATTACCAGTTGTTGCTCTCGAAAAGCACGCGTGATGGCGATGCGGTCTCCAAGAGAAACTTCTCGATGTGGCTTTGCGCGCTGGCCATTGACATCAACTTTACCGCCCTTACAGGCTTTTTGCGCCGCAGACCGTGTTTTGAAGAGGCAGGCGANATCCAGCCAAACATCAAGGCGAAGGCGAGCGGTCGTCGACTCGACGCTTGTGGTCACGGCTTGAGATGAAACTGATCGCCGACCAAAGAGTCGCGATGCAGCACTTGCACGCTCCACTTGCGTCTGGTCACANCNAAATTGAACGAAAATGGTGTTCGCATCACTCTTTACTGTCTAGGAGACCGCGCACGACGTTTTCACTCTCGGATAGCATGTGGTCGATTTGTTGTGGATCCTTGCCGCCGGCTTCAGCGAAATCAGGTCGACCACCACCTCCACCCCCNCTCACGAGCGGCGCTAGCGCTTTAACGACCTGTCCAGCAGGTATACGAGTCTTAAGGTCAGACGTAACACTGACAATGATTGCCACCCGCCCGCCCTCAGTGGCTGAGGCAAGAATCACAAGGCCCGATTTGATATTGCCCTTTAACTGGTCGGCGAGGGTGCGGAGCGAGTTTCTATCTAAGCCATCGGCTCGTCGTATTAACAGCGTAACGTCGTCAACGTTGATGCGGGTGTCTGTTTCAGACACCAGTTCCAATTTCATTTTCAGGGCGTTCACATCTCGTGCCAACTGTTTCATCTGAGCTTGTTGCTCTCTGAGTGCATCCACGGCACGAGCTTCTGGTGAGTTGAGTTCCTGAAGGATCCCATTAAGCAAGGAACGTCTGGCCTGATGCCGTTGGATAGCAGGTGCTCCCGTCACCGCCTCGAGCCGTCGGATGCCAGCCGCAGCGCCGCTTTCTTGTTCAATCATGAACGAGCCAATTTCTCCTGTCGCGCCACAATGCGTGCCTCCACAGAGTTCTTTACTGAATTCGGAAATCGACACCACGCGTACACGGTCGCCATATTTCTCTCCAAATAGAGCGATCGCGCCACTGGCAATTGCCTCATCTGTAGATTGCTCAATCGTGTCAACGGGGGTGGCAACCAGGACTTGTTCGTTGACGAGGCATTCGATCTCCTCGATTTCAGCCTGGCTGAGCGGAGTCGGATGAGTGAAGTCGAACCGAAGTCGTTCCGGCGCGACGAGTGAGCCAGCCTGGGTAACGTGGTGACCAAGCAACTTCTTGAGAGCGGCGTGAAGGAGGTGGGTCGCCGTGTGATTTCGTTGGATTGCACTACGACGCGGTGCATTGACGACTGCCGACACCACGTCACCTTGACTTAGTGTGCCGGCGACCACACTTATCCGGTGCACGCGAGGGGATGAGCCCAAGCGAATCATGTCCTCCACGAGGGCTTTTGTCTTGCCGTCATGAGACATGATATGGCCCGTGTCTGATACTTGGCCTCCAGCTTCGACATAAAACGGACTGCGGTCGAGTGACAAATATCCCGTGTCACCCGCATCCAGTTGTGGACAAGGGGCCGGCGCGTCGTTCCACAGCATGAGGATCGTGCTGCTGTCGACTCGCGTTGTCTCGTAGCCCTCGAAGAGGTCCTGAGTATCCGTTAGATTCTTATCGAGGGTCTCGGAGGTCCAAAAGGTGTCCCTGTCATCCTGTTTCGGTTTGAAGCCGCTCGCAGCACGAGCTTGGTCACGCTGTTTTGCCATGAGACGTTCGAATCCTTCCCAGTCGATAGAGAGCTGCCGCTCACCGGCGAGGTCCTCAACGAATTCGGCCGGTAACCCGAGAGAGTCGTATAGGCGGAAGACATCTTCACCAGTCACGCGACGGTTACTTGTCTCTGCGCGGTCCAGCACTTCCTCAAGCTTTGAGAGTCCAGCGTTTAATACCGAATCGAAACGATCTTCTTCCCTTCGCACTACTTTGGCGATCATGTCACGGTTCTTCGAGAGAGCCGGATACGTGTCACCCATCTCTTCTACGACGACATCAACGAGTCGATGGAGACTCGGTTCAGTAAGACCTAACTTCTTACCGTGCCGCATGGCTCGTCGCATGATCTTGCGCAGCACATAGCCTCGCCACTCGTTTGATGGTGCTACCAAGTCATTTATCAGAAAGGTCATCGCACGAAGATGATCGGCAATAACGTGCATCGATACATCAGTCTCCTGCCGCTTACCGTATGGTGTGCCAACCAGACCAGCGATGCTCTGAAGAAGAGGTTGAAACAGGTCGGTGTCATACACTGAGTCAACGCCCTGCAATACGGCAGTCGCGCGCTCGAGACTCATGCCAGTGTCAATTGAGAGCATCGGGAGCGGTTTCAATGTTCCGTCATCCTGCCGGTCGAATTCCATAAACACATTGTTCCAGAGTTCGATGTAGGTGTGGCAGCTGCATGCTGTACCGCGACAGCTGGTTTCGGGACACTCCGGGTCATCGCCTAAGAAGAAGTGAATTTCAGAGCACCGACCGCAAGGCCCCGTGTCACCCATTGCCCAAAAATTGTCGGCCGCGCCCAAAGCATCTATGCGGTCCGCTGAAAGAAATTTTTGCCAAGCGCTGTACGCTTCGTCGTCTCTCGGCGCATTGTTATCGCCGGAGAAAATTGTCACACGCAGTCGGTTAGGGTCGAGTTTCCACTCCTTGGTCAGTAGTTCCCAAGCCATGGCGATGGCTTCAGATTTGAAGTAATCACCGAATGAAAAATTACCAAGCATCTCGAAGAAGGTGTTGTGGCGGGGAGACTTACCCACGATATCCAAGTCGTTGTGTTTTCCGCTGACACGCATGCACTTCTGCGAGGACGCTGCTCGTGTATAGTCGCGTTGCTCTCGGCCTTGGAGGACCGATTTGAACTGATTCATTCCAGCGTTTGTGAACAGGAGAGCCTGATCGTCAATAGGAATTAACGACGCGCTTTCAACGATTTGATGTTCGTGCCTGGCGAAGTAGTCGAGGAAACTACGTCGAGTGTCGCGTGCGGTCATAACGTCATTTTACAGCGATCTGCTCAAGGTTATGCTCAGGGGCTGATAGCTGTGTTATTCCTTGATCTTCGTTGCATGCGCTGCTAGTGCGGGGACGATTAGCGAAGTGGGAAATCCCTGCTGCTGGAGAGAACGGTGCAATCGGCGTAAATGTGCAGCATCCTGAATTGGGCCGTTGAGTCGCTTCGCTAACGCACGTGCCAGCACCTTGGCCTCATCCACGTCAGCGAAAGTGACCTCGACAGCCTCGTGGGCAATATCTTTATTAATTCCCCGCGCAACGATTTCCTGAAGGATACGACGCCGACCACGTGCTGTCAGTCGAACGGCGGTTCGGGCATATGCGAAGGCCGTGCGTCGGTCATCCAGGGCTCCCTCTTGCTGTAAGCGATCAAGAGCGTTCTCAATTGCTTGAGTTTCAAACTTGCGCTTGCGGAACCGCTCTCGGAGTTGCATTTCAGACAACTCTCGCCTAGCGAGCAGATTTAAGCCGCAGGTGTACGGGTCCGTCGGAGTGCGAGAGGGCACGCAATGTTCACCGGCTGGATTAAAGGTCGATAATTGATTAACTAGTGACTACTTATATTCGTTCATGCCACGTCGTTTGGAAATAAGGTTCGCGTCACGATTCCATTGTGACCCAACGCATACTCGTCAATTGACGAGCCTTCACCATACATCGCCGTTGTTTCAGGGTGAATGTTAGCGTTTCAATTTTCGGTCTTCACTGTCGTCCGTTTTGAAAGGTCCTTGTTTGCCTCATCAGTGTAAACAGGACGCAACCATCCCTTCTCGTCCGAAACCCGACCGTTAACGATATCGAAGAAGGTGCGTTGGATCGCTTCAGTGACTGGACCCCGTGAACCTAAGCCAATTTCGACCTTATCGACAGATCGAATTGGAGTCACTTCAACGGCGGTACCTACAAAGAAAAGCTCGTCTGCGATATAAAGCATTTCGCGCGGAATCGCCTGTTCGATAACCGTAAAGCCAAGGTCTCGGGCAATTGTTATGATCGAATGGCGCGTAATCCCGGGTAGAATCGACGACGCGACCGCCGGTGTATAGAGCGTATTCTCACGTACGATGAAGAGGTTCTGACCGCTGCCTTCACTTATCGTACCGTCGGGGCCAAGCGCGATTGCTTCACTGTAGCCGTTGACTACAGCTTCCATCTTAATTAGCCCGGCGTTCGCGTAATTTGCTGTGGATTTGGCTAGTGCCGGGAAGGTATTCGGCGCGCTCCGAGACCACGAGCTGACACAGACGTCGACACCGTTGGTAATGCTCTCCTCACCCAGGTATGCGCCCCATTCCCACAGCATGATAGTGGCTTCGACTGGACACGGCATCGGGTTCACGCCGAGTGTGTCGTAGCCTCGGTAGATGAGTGGTCTGATGTAGCAGGCACGATACTGGTTAGCTCGAATTGTGTCGAGAACCGCGTCTTCCAACTGCTCCTGTGACAGTGCATATTTCATACGGTAAATCTTGGCTGAGTCCACAAGCCGGCGCATGTGCGCGTCAAGGCGGAAGCAAGCTGGGCCACGCTCCGTGTCGTAACACCGTGCACCCTCAAACACGCCACTACCATAATGGACCACGTGTGAGGCGATGTGAATCTTGGCGTCGGCCCAGTCGACCAAGGACCCGTTCATCCAGATCTTACCGGTGCCGGTGAATCCCATGGAAAACTCCTTGGAGCGAAGAGGAGTGGTGAGTGTGTTCTAAACACGCTCAAGAGTCATGTTAAGTGTAGCACTACGGCTCGATCTCTGCACCGCAGAACGGACACCCTGATGGGGTACCACGCCCGCCTGGAAGCGGTTTGCTGCAGTTGTAGCAGAACTTTGGCGTTGGTGTCACCCGTATTCCAATCGAGGGGGTGATTCGGCTGGCTACAGAGGCGGATGGTGTGTGGGAGGCTTTCGGTCGCGATCCAAATGACCTCTCTTCGTTCAGGGCAGCGTGTAATTCACCGGCTCGCTGGTAGCGGTTGGGAATCTCCGGCGCCATAGCGCGCATGACAATGTCGCTGACTGGAGTTGGAATTCTCTTGTTCCGCAATCTCGGAGCGGTGACGAGCTTGCCGCTCATCAGTTTCTCGAGGTCCGATGGAGTAGGGGTATCGTAGGGAAGAGTCCCTGTCAGCATTTCGTACATCGTTACGCCTAACGAGTAAATATCCGACGCGAAAACTGCTTTCCCGTAGAACTGTTCCGGCGCCATGTAGGGTGGACTGCCGATGATAGTTGTCCCATGGGCTGCGGCTTCTAGGTACCGTGAGGTGCCGAAATCAAGGATCTTCACGACGTCGGTGGTCGAGATGAGCACATTGCCAGGTCGGAGGTCACGGTGTAGAACATTTTGCTGGTGTGCATGGTCGACCGCTTTACAAATCTGCCTTATGTATTCGAGTGCCTGACCGACTTCAAGTGCGCCATTTGCTGTAATCAGNTCTTCAAGTGTTTCNCCGGGGACGTATTCCATNACGATGAAGAACACATTGTCTTGTTTTTCGGCGGTCGTGATNCCGACCACGTTNGGATGGTTGAGGGTGGCGAGNAGNCGAGGTTCTTGAAGCTGTTTACCGAAATCAAGATTCTGTCGGTGAGGAACTTTAAGNGCAACCTGCTTATCAATAAAAGTATCGNTAGCTAGGTATACTGTNCCGAATCCGCCGCTGCCCAGCGTTTTGAGAATCTTGTACTTACCAAGTGTTTGACCACGAACCAGCATCCTNATAGNGAGTATAGCGTGAAACCNNTGNTGTCTTGATGNCTTGANANNGGTNTCGNAACAGGGTNNTTNTGNCTNATCGAGCACTATAATCTTTCCAATGCGGCCACGCTTCTTTGCNCCNGAATTGAAACANGTNGGTGAGGCTATNGTGCTCTCGCTAGACGAATCCAGACACCTTTGCCAAGTCCTACGCCTTGGCGTCAAAGACGAAATACGCGTGTTCGATGGCCAGGGTTCCGAATACTTGGCCCGAGTAGAGCGTGTGGGGCGCTNGGGTGNAACNGTNCGGCTCNTTGAGCCAACAGTCCCGGCGCCAGAGGNNTCCGTCGCTATNACGCTGGCGGCNGTAGTACTAAAAGGNCGGAGGTTCGATGTTGGTGTCCGTGAAGCCACAATGCTTGGTGTTTCGGTCGTNCAACCACTTCGGGCAACACGCCAGGCTGTGCATGGACCGTCGATTNTTCGGAGCGGGGGTGTTGCCAGGTGGCAGCGAATCGCCGTGGCGGCAGCTAAGCAATGCGGTCGGGCCGTGGTTCCTGAGATACGCGAAGTGGCGACGGTCGAAGCGTTCACGTCCNCCGATCAATCCAAGNTACGCCTCGTTCTAGTTGAGCCAGGGGTTTCTNGTGCCGATGCAGTTCGCCCAAGAAGCCTAGCTTTGCAACCNANGCCTCAGTCCGTNTCCCTTGCCGTCGGTCCGGAAGGTGGTTGGNCCACGGATGACCTAAATCGATTCATTTCGNAAGGTTTTCAGGTAGTGACGCTNGGTGGTCGAATTTTGCGCGCGGAGACNGTACCNATCGTTGCTTTGGCCATGCTAGCCTGTCTTTGGGATGACTCGTGACGATGGGGTCCTCANGCGTCGCCATGTTTGCGCGATCCATGTAGAGAANTACACCTTCCAAATACTTCCACNCACNTCGATCCCAGTCGGGCGGTAATCGTCTAGCAAAGAGNCCGTTAGGTTGGCGGCTCGCTGATGCTCCTGAAAAGGGCAGTTCTATTCGAAGTGCGGGCCTAGGACTTACCCGAAGATNTTCTTGACTCGCTCGAAGAACGGACGGTCTTCGTCCCTAGCCACTCGANTGCGCGGCTCCACCTTATGNTCATCCATTGTCCTGGCTAGCTTTTCTAGCAGCACTTGTTGTTCTTTTGAAATTCGGTTGGGAGTGTCAACCTGGACCTCAATGAATAGATCGCCTTGGCCTCTACCGCTCACATTTGGCATTCCCTTACCCTTCACGCGGAACCTAGCTCCTGTCTGCGTGCCTTTGGGTACAACGACAGATTCATCTCCATTTAGTGTTGGCACTGTGATGTTACCGCCCAAAATCATGGTCGGATATGGAACGGGAACTACGCACANTAGGTCATCTCCGTTNCGNTGGAAGAATTGATGCTCGGNAACGTGCACGACGACATACAGGTCACCTGGCGNCGCACCACGTTCNCCCAACTCACCTTCGCCTTGTAATCTTAGTCGCTGGTCGGTTGAGATGCCGGCTGGGATCTTCACCGTGAGTTTTCGATCCTGCGTGATGTGTCCGGTNCCACCGCAGGCTTCGCACGGCGTCGAAATTACCTTACCNGCTCCNCGACACCGACCACATGTGCGGGCAACGGTGAGGAAGCCTTGTTGATAATGGAGTTGTCCGCGCCCACCGCACTGAGAACANGTGTCAGGNGTNCTGCCAGGCGCAGCCCCCGANCCTTTACAGCCCTGGCAGGGTTCTTCCCTCGGGAGCTGTAGCGTGGTTTCTGAACCGTGTGCTGCGTCCTCGAATGAGATGTCTAGGTCATAGCGAAGATCAGCGCCACGTCGAGGGCCTGCACGGCGCCGACCACCGAACATATCGCCNAAACCAAAAACATCACCAAGATTTCCAAGAATNTCGCCGAAATCCTCGAAAATTGTAGGATCAACTCCGCCGCTCGGTGATCCGCTGAGTCCAGCGTGGCCGAAGCGATCGTAGGCGGCGCGTTTCTCATGGTCGGCAAGTATGGCGTAGGCTTCAGCNGCNTCCTTGAATTGTTCTTCGGCCACCGAGTCACCNGGATTTCGATCGGGNTGATANTTGAGGGCGAGCTTCCGGTAGGCACTNTTGATGTCCTGGTCGCTGGCGTCACGCNCCANNCCTAAGACTTCGTAACAGTCTCGCTTACTCACGTTTGGCCACCTTCACCATGGCCGGCCTGAGCAGTCGGTCGCCGAGCATGTAACCCCGACGAAGCTCCTCAGTNACNTCTCCGTCTCGATGTNTTGCACTTGGTTCATGGGCAACNGCCTGATGAAAATGTGGATCGAAATCCGCTCCGAGNACATCCATCGGTGTTACGCGGTGTTTACTGAGNAGGTCAAGTAGCTGCTGNCGGATGATTTCAAAGCCNTTGNGATAAGCGTCATCATCGGNGGTNTCACTGTTCNCGATGGCGTCAAGNGCCCGNTCGAGATCGTCCATGATCGGCAGTAGTTGTTCGAGTATTTCGGCGCCNGCACTTTGAAGCANTTCACGACGNTCCCGCTCGACTCGCTTACGATANTTATCGAACTCGGCCGTCTTTCGGAGTAGTAGGTCGTAATACTCATCGCGTTGTTTACCNACTTCTTCCGCAGGNGGAGTGTTGACTGTCTCATCACCNTCTNCNGCGTTATCGNGNTGGGNATCGGATGCCGTTTCAGGNTCAGGNGCCTCCTCGNGAGGTNCAGAATGCGCGTCGTCGCTCATCATCTTCTCGTTCAGTTAGCCCAGGTGCCGCCGGTGCCTAGTAGTCGGCTAACTGTACGGGAGACTCCTTCCACAGCCGCAATTGACCGATCGTAACGCATTCNTCTCGGTCCAATGATGCCGACGCANCCGGTCTGATTGCCNTCGAAGTACGTNGAGGCTACCAAGCTAAGGTTCTTAAGATTTTCTGTGCGATGTTCCGCACCNATAATGACGATCATGCCNGGATCATCNATNTATCNGTTTAGGAGTCGNACGAGACGATCTTTTTCCTCGATCATCTCGAAAAGGGTGCTCAGGCTTGANATGGAAGATGAGTCNTCATTATCCGTTGCGTTGTCGAGNAGNAAGGANGTGCCCTGGACGAANAATGAGCTTTCCGATAGATTTTCGAGTGTGTTACGAGCGAGNCGTAACGCACGTTTACGTAATNCGTTGCACAAAGTTCGTTCACTTTCGAGTTGTTCAACGATTGCNGTNCGTACTTCGTACAATGGCAGTCCTGNAAATTCCNGATTCAGATAGTTTGCGGCCTGTGTNAGGTCTACGGGNCGTAAGGCTTCAGAGACACTTACGACTTTGTGGGAGACGTGTCCAGAGGCCGACACGACGACGACCAGTACGCGCTGCCTGTCGAGCGGAACAAAGTTAATCTGTTTGANTACCGNTCCTTCGCCTGAGGGTGCCATTGCGAAACCGAGATGATGCGAAGCGCGCGATAACTCGTGTGGCACATTGTTGAGTAAATTGCCAANCGCTGATGCCTGCCGAAGTCTCGCTTCGACATTCCGAGATGAGCGCGCCGGNCTTCTGGCCTCGAGTAAGAGGTCNACGTAGCNTCGGTAACCACGGTCGGTAGGTATACGACCGGCTGAGGCATGAGGTTGNTGGACGTATCCGAGTTCCTCAAGCTCCGCCATNTTGTTACGAAGAGTGGCTGATGAGACNCCGAAACGGCTATGCCGAGTGAGCCATAGCGAGGAAACTGGTTCACCACGCTCGATGTAGCTCNGGACGACAGCCGCGAGGATTGCTCGTGCGCGGCTAGATAATTGTGGCGGGTGNTGTCTAGCGCGGCGGTGTTGTGGAGAGGAANCTGGGGTCATAAGTTGGTCTCAACGCTNTTCGGTGTCCACCGTAGCGAGGANACNGTTGACTCGGCATTATCGCGNTNGGNNTTGCCNTACTTGACGGCAATTAGCTCGGCGAGAATNCTGACGGCGATTTCCTGGGGCGTNACAGCGCCGATGTCCAAACCGATGGGCGCNTGNACGCGCTTGAGACATTCGGCCGGCATGGANTCCTCAAGCAGCGCTTCAAAGATCCGGGTCACTTTGGCNCGGCTGCCGATCAGNCCTANATAGCGCAGGTCTCGCGCTGCCAGAGCACGCAGTGCATCNAAATCATGACGGTGGCCCCGTGTGACGANAACCGCGTAAGCATAGGANGGAATATTCTCACGGTGTAACCAGTCAGGGATTGATTCCACGNCCACTTCAACTGCATCCGGAAACCNTTCCNGATTAGCGAATTTNTCTCGATCGTCNACGACATGGATCTGGAATCCAACGCCAGCGGCGATGGAGGCCAGATGGTAGGCAATATGGCCGGCCCCAACGATGTAGAGNGGAGGTGATGGTTCCAACGGTTCGATGTAGACTTCCATCTGCCCACCGCACACCAGCCCGCTCTCCTCAGCAAAGTCGTCGCTTAGCTCNTAGTTGGCGATGACTGGGCGTCGNTCTTCTAGNGCTTCGCGAGCTTTCCAAAACGCGTCATTTTCNTAGCAGCCGCCACCAATCGTNCCAACCNTGCGACCGTCAGCATAGACTAGCATCTTTGCACCGACGCGCTGTGGCGTGGATCCNTGGGTCTTGACGATGGTAACTAGNGCTGCGGGCTCTCCATCNGCCAGCGCTTGGGCAACGGCTTTAAAGACTTCCTGACTCATCGTGGTNTACTGGCCCGAGGGCTATNGGACCATNCTCTCCGCCTTCTGGGCNTNANNNCTGATTATAACAGGGTCACGGAGCGTGGCNCGGCCGAAGNTCANGGCGTGATGAGCGNGTGGTTCNTTGGATCCAGAGGTAANTCGTNAAGAAGACCTTCGACTAGNNTAGGTCCTAAGCGATTCACAAAACCCACGAATCCNAATANGCGTTCTTGGGGGNGGCCTNCNGGGAATGCCTGTGTCTGAGTGCACACGAACTGCCGCCGGAGCGTAGCGTCGTTTCGTTTTGCGGCCTTTAGNATNTTCTTGTGAAGAGCTGTGAGGTCGTGGTCCATCCGGCNCAGAGTTGATCGTGCGGCNCCGACCAGGGTCGNGTCGACGGCCGGAACGGTTTNAATAATTGTGTCGATGCGGGTCTGAATTGCACGGCGAGCATCNTCAANCGATTGNNTGACCGCTTCCGGTAGNTGTGCCTTTANCAATTGGTTCANAGCNGCCTCGTCCTGTGGCTGGAGGNCTTCAAGCGANAGATTGTTGCGCTTGAGGAATCTCGCACCGGTCGAGTCNAGCAAGGTGGCNCTATCACGGGGATAGATAAGNGGCATTGGNACTTCAAANAGCTCATAGATGTTTCTAAGTTGTGCAAGATATGCGAGCTCGTTGGGTCCGGGNACGTAGCAGACNGTCGGGAATAAAGTGTCTTGCACGAGCGGTCTAAGCAGNACGTTCGGACTGAACTGTTCGGGATGCTGGTCAAGCGTTTTAAGNAGAACGTTGAGTTCCACCGGCGCGTTACCGACNGTGAANCTGTTATTACTCCNACGAATTGAATGCCTANCACCGTNTACCNGGAAGAGCGCCACGCTCTCTGGATGNGGGGTAACNTGNGCGTGATAGCCCCTTGCNACTAGTTGTTTGCCNGCCTCGGTNGCCAATGCCGCGGTTTGNGTGTTTCGCANTTCTTGTTCNAAAAGAGTTNNGACAAATGGTTTAGCTGCCGGGTCNGANGAATCGAANAGGATAAGACCCTCCGNACCAAGAACCGTTTCCAGCCAGAGACTNAANGCCTTAGACATGGTCGTNCCGCTCTGGTACGTCCGACGTAGGTCGTTGATTATTGTCGCGGTGAACTCGCTCGGTGGGAGTGCGTTNGCTATAGCGTCGANAGCGGTTGAGNCNCCGTCGCCNAGCTTGAGAGAACCTACGGGCATCTCACCGGCNCCTGGCGGTGGTTCTNCCACTACTCGTCTGANCNGNNAGTCGGCATCGAGAACAGCACACGAGGCAACTTCGTTCCAGTCGTGGTCTTCTGCGTCGACCCAGAACACGGCGACNACTGGCACACTCTGTTCCTGAGANAGCCGNCTGGCCAGCTTGATGGCCGTCACTGCCTTTAGCAGAGTNAAAAGGGGNCCACCNAATAANCCGGCCTGCTGGCCGGTNACNATGGCTACGGTNTCTGGTTGCCCNAGTTTCTCGGTAGCGGCTAGAGCCTCAGNTGGAGCTCCACGTGATTGTTGTTGCGCGGCGAGGACCTCANCAAAGGCACTCGGAGGACGNAAGTTANGACGGCGCGTGATNGCTTTCCGCCACGCCTCNGGNGTAGAGGGATCTCCNGCAAAGAATGGTGCTAGGGAGNTGTAATTGAGAGCGTAATCTACGGCGAGNCGCCGGANCCAGGGGAACCGNCNGATATCGANAGAGTGTTGCACAAAAGTTTCTGAGGGAATCAGAGCGATTCAGCGAGCNTTACGTCCTNGNCGTTACTGTTTCAGAGGCTTGCGCGATGTGTCAAGCTTNGCCTCNNAGTCTNGCTTTTNCCNAGCCGAACGCGTTGAAGCGATGAAGCTTCCATGCTAGCATTCCGCTACCCTCCGGAGGGGTATCTGCACTGACACGAGACGAAGCGAGTTCATCCCCAAAGCCTAGTGCGTTCGGCCCGTTTCTTGTGGAGCACCAAATCGGAATGGGCTTTTCTGGTCCCGTTTTTCGAGCTTATGACCCAGAAAATGAGCTGCCTGTTGCTATAAAAGCATTCCAGCTTGATATCACGCCGGAGCAGGCTCAGACGCTGGCTGAGCATTTTAAT
Source organism: Acidobacteriota bacterium (assembly GCA_002720285.1). Classification (GTDB taxonomy): domain Bacteria; phylum Acidobacteriota; class Vicinamibacteria; order Vicinamibacterales; family UBA823; genus UBA11600. The sequence continues at coordinate 42,039 of PBHT01000016.1, forward strand.
CGGATCGCTCAGATCGGTCTGTCCGAGCCTGAAGTAGTTACGCCTCTCAGCGCTGGAGTCGAGGATACCGTCGCCTACCTAGTTCTGGAGCACGTGGCGATGGAATCACTAGATGTCGCGATGCGGGACTATGCGCCAGATGCAATAGACAGATCAAATAAGCTAATCGCTCAACTGGCCGGTGCAATCGATTGTGCACGCACAGTTGGTGCGCTCCATGGCGCGCTGCACCCGCGCGACGTGTTCGTAGCCAGGGATTCAGTAAAGGTTAGTGGGTTCGGTGTCGTACCAGGCTTGGAAGAAATTGGGTTACGGGGACCCGTTAGGCGCCCCTACTCTGCACCGGAACGAGTGAAAGGTGGTGACTGGGGTCCGACCGCCGATATTTTCTCGCTTGCGGTGATCGCATACGAATTGCTAACAGGAATACGTCCTGTGGGAACGGGACGTGAAGCGATCGCGAAAATACGTAATAGCGGTTCAGCGAAGAACGCCGCTGCACTCAAGAGGCTCTTCTTGGCTGCGATGTCCGACAACCCCGATGAACGTCCGCGCACTGCACACGAATTTGCGAGTGCATTTGAGGGTATTACCTCCACTACTAGTACCGTTGGTAAGACCGAGGCAACGAGTGCGACCTCGGCGGCTGATTCTGAGGTCAATGGAGGAGCGACCGAACCGATCAGCGAACTGGTTGTCGAGTCGACTGCCGACTTCGAGGAGGGCGGGGCTGTTGGTGAAGCTTGGAATAGCAATTCACAGGAGCCCGCCGAGTGGGTAGGTTCTGAGGAAGATGAAGTTGTGTCAGACCTGCCGATGTTAGACGAAAAGTCTCGTGGAAACTCAAGAAGCGAGCCTTCGACGAATGAACCTGAACCTGAACCTGTTACGCTGGTCGAAATGCTGGACGTATCGGAGGACTCGAAGCCATCAGACAATATAGTGAGGGCTGAGGCTAAGAATAAATTGAGTAATCAGGGGCGTAAATCTCCTACTCCGGCTGAAGTCGAAAGTATCCTTAGTACTCCTGAGGCGAATGCGGCTCAAAACGAGTCGCCTATTGTAGAACCTGCTCCGAACCAGTCCTCTGAGCCAGCAGTTCCTGTTTCATATGCGCGAAACCGTTCACTTTTCGATACTGCCCAAGTCCACGGTAACCAACACACCCAGTTTGATTCGGAATCGACAGAGGACTCACCATCTCAACTCGAGGAGGCTTCTTCTGAAAGTGAAGCCAATAGGCGATTGTTGGGGTTGCCGGTTGCCCCAACGTTCATTGTGGGGTTAATTGTTTCGTTTCTAGCTGGTTATGCACTGCGTTCACCGGACTTGGCTAGACCTGTCTCTGAGACAGGCGCTCTGCCAGGAGCGATGGTAACGGAAGAGTCTTCACCTATTACTACTACGGTTGAAGCACCGGCAGCAGCAGAGAGTGGCGCCCTACTGAACGCAGAAAAGCCAGACGCATCAATGGAGACTCTGGAAACCAACGCCGAGGTCGCCGCCTCGCCGATTCCTCGTAGCGAGGTAGCTCCGTCCATCTTATCGGAAGAGGGGCTTCCTTCTCCGGTAGAGACCTTGCCGGAGTCTGCGTCGACTGACCAAAGCTTTGTGTCCTTGGAGTCCAGTACAATTGAATTTGAAACGCGCCCGCCGGGTGCTGAAGTATATGTCGATGGTCGAAGTCTTGGTGCGACGCCCATGTTGGCGCCTGATATTTTGCCGGGGAGCCACACGATCCGATTCATAATTGAGGGGTATCGTGAATGGACGACCATCGTTGAGGTGGTGGGCGGGCAGTCGATCCGAGTAGCTGCTTCGCTTGAGGGTGTGCGATGACGAAGGCGATTCTTGCGCTTGAGGACGGTTCATGGTTTACAGGAGTCTCGGTTGGTGCAAAGGGAGATTCCGGTGGGGAAGTGGTTTTCAACACGAGTATGACCGGTTACCAAGAGGTGCTGACAGACCCGTCGTATGCGGGACAGCTAGTGATGATGACCTGTCCAGAGATCGGGAACTACGGTGTGTCAGAAGAAGACATCGAGTCGCGTGGACCTCAAGTCGCTGGTTTTATCGTCAGACAGGCTTCATCCATTGCTAGCAACTGGCGTGCTTCAGGTACGTTGAGTGACTATTTGTCGAACCATGACATCGTCGCAATTGCGGATATTGACACACGTGCAGTCACGCGCACCCTGCGATCGAGTGGCGTGATGCGGGGTGTTATTTCCACGGGCAACGTGGAACCCGAAGAGGCGATCGATCGGGCACGGAAGGTTCTGCCGATGGAAGGCGCGGATCTCGTAACACGTGTGACTTGTCAAGCACCGTTCGATTGGGCGCCTGACTCGTCTGGGCCGGGCTCCTCGTTTCCCGAGGAGTTTAGCCTGCCGCCGGAGCGCCGCGCTGATCGTCCGTTACGCATCGCGGCCTACGACTTCGGCATGAAATGGAACATACTACGCCGACTTAGCGCATACGGTTGTGACATCCGTGTGTTTCCTGCCAGTTCCCCAGCGAGTGAGCTATTGGCAATTGATCCTGATGGCGTATTTCTTAGCAACGGTCCCGGCGATCCCGCGCCGCTTGATTACGCTATCAAGAACGTACAGGCACTGGTCGCAGCTGAGGTGCCGACTTTTGGTATCTGCCTTGGTCATCAAGTGCTGGGTCTTGCGCTTGGTGGTAAAACCTATAAGTTAAAATTCGGCCACCGGGGAGCCAACCATCCGGTTAAGCACTTAGCAACGGACAAGATCGAGATCACATCACAGAATCACGGCTTTGCCGTTGATCCTGACTCGCTACCGAGTGATGTGATGGTGACACACCTCAATTTATACGATGGTACGGTTGAGGGATTACGTCACAAGTCGCGACCTGCATTCGCCGTGCAATATCATCCAGAGGCTTCACCCGGTCCTCACGATGCTGACTATCTGTTCGGTCTGTTTTTGGATGTAATTGACGAACGACATTAATGACGGAGAATTCATAACCAGGCATGACTATGCTTGGGTGACATCGGCGCTCCGTCCAATTTGATGACGTAGTTTTGCAATGCCAAAGCGTGCTGACCTAAAACGTATACTTGTGATCGGCTCTGGCCCGATTGTCATTGGGCAGGCTTGCGAATTTGATTATTCCGGTACACAAGCATGTAAAGCACTGCGCGCAGAGGGGCTTGAGGTTGTCCTCGTTAACAGTAACCCGGCGACGATCATGACTGATCCTGAAGTCGCTGATCGGACTTATGTAGAGCCTCTAACGCCAGAAATCGTTACGCAGATCATCGAGCGCGAAAGTCCAGACGCTCTTTTGCCAACTGTAGGTGGGCAGACAGCACTTAACCTTGCTGTAGCCCTAGGCGAAAAGGGTATTCTGAATGCGCATGGCGTTGAGTTGATCGGTGCGTCAATTGAAGCGATTAAGGTGGCTGAAGATCGACTCCAATTTCGTGAAGCGATGCACTCAATTGGCGTTGCTGTTCCAGACAGTGTTTATGTTAAGTCTTCGGACGAGGCAATGGCCGCGGTCGAGAAACTTGGATTTCCGGTAATTATCAGGCCTTCATTCACGCTTGGCGGTGTTGGTGGTGGCATCGCTTACAACTTGGCTGAGTTTCGCGAGATGGTCGAAAGGGGTCTGGGTTTTAGTCCTGTCAGTGAAATTTTGCTTGAAGAGTCAGTGCTTGGGTGGAAAGAGTTCGAACTCGAAGTCATGCGTGACGTAGCGGACAATTTTGTTGTGATCTGTTCAATCGAAAATATCGATCCGATGGGCGTGCACACCGGCGATAGCGTTACGGTTGCCCCAGCACTGACGTTGACCGATAAGGAGTATCAGCGACTCCGTGATGCAGCTAAGCGGATTATTCGGCGAGTGGGTGTCGAAACCGGCGGTTCAAATATTCAGTTTGCTATTCATCCTGAGAATGGTCGCGTCGTAGCTATTGAAATGAACCCGCGCGTTTCCCGTTCCTCGGCGCTTGCGTCGAAAGCCACCGGGTTTCCAATCGCGAAAATCGCTGCAAAGCTGGCGCTCGGTTATCGTCTTGATGAAATCCCCAACGATATAACTCGTTTAACGCCGGCATCGTTCGAGCCAACTATCGACTATGTAGTTGTCAAGATTCCCCGCTGGGCCTTTGAAAAATTTCCACGGGCCGATCCGACACTTACAACGCAGATGAAATCAGTTGGCGAGGTCATGGCCATTGGGCGAACTTTTAAGGAGGCTTTTCTCAAAGGATTCCGCTCGCTCGAATTGGGGCGTTCAGGACAGTTATTTGCCCAGTCGGAAGGCGAGTCGGAGGACGATGCGGCGCTTCAAAGGCAACTCGCTGTACCCACTGACAGAAGGCTATTTGCCACTTTTCGTGCCTTGCAGCGTGGTTGGACAGTTGAGCAGGTACATGACATTACCAAGATTGACCGTTGGTTTTTGTCCCAATTCTTGGAAATGATTCAGATCGAACAAGCGGCTGGACTTGTGGGCTTGCGGGAAATGTCCGTGGAGCTATTAACTACACTGAAACGTTCTGGTTTTAGTGATGCCGATATCGCGGTAATTACCGGAACCGATACGGCGTCAGTCTTCGACCGACGAAAGGACGCCGGTCTGCGGCCGGTGTATAAGCGAATTGATACCTGTGCAGCAGAATTCGAGTCATTCACTCCTTACCAATACGGTACTTACGAGGAAGAATGTGAGGCAAATCCAACCGATCGGCCGAAGATCGTAATTTTGGGTAGTGGGCCGAACCGGATTGGGCAGGGCCTCGAGTTCGACTACTGCTGTTGTCACGCTGCGTTTGCTCTCCAGGAACAGGGCTTTGAGACCATTATGATCAACTGTAATCCGGAGACCGTGTCCACTGATTACGATTCGGTGGATCGACTCTATTTTGAGCCACTTACCTTCGAGGATGTTGTTGCAATTATCGATCGTGAGCAGTCAGGTGGCGGTGATGTGTCATGCCTGGTGCAGTTTGGAGGACAGACGCCACTCAAACTCGCGTTACCGCTGCAAGCTGCAGGCGTAAAGATCTTGGGCACGTCACCGGATTCAATTGACCTTGCGGAAGACCGCGATCGTTTTTCGCGGCTCCTCTGGGACCTTGGCATTTCCCAGGCTCCCAGCGGAATCGCCACGTCGCGTGAGGAAGCACGTGCCGTCGCATCGTCCATCGGATTCCCGATCGTTGTCCGACCGTCCTACGTACTTGGTGGGCGGGCAATGGCTATTGTCTATGATCTGTCGGCGCTGGATCGGTACGTTACGGATGCAGTTGATGCGTCGCCTGAGAGGCCAGTCCTAATCGATAAGTTTTTGGAAGATGCCTTTGAACTCGATGTTGATGCGGTAGCCGATGCGGAGGGTGCGGTGGTAATTGGCGGCATCATGGAGCACATCGAAGAGGCCGGCATTCATTCAGGTGATAGCTCTTGCGTAGTGCCGCCTTATCTTGTTCCCGAGCGACAACTTGCAGTAATTCGTGATTACACCCATCGAATCGCGCGAGCGCTAAATGTTGTTGGTTTGATGAATATACAATTTGCCATTAAGGATGACACGGTGTACGTGCTTGAGGTGAATCCTCGTGCGTCCCGTACGGTCCCGTATTTATCGAAGGCCACTGGTGTACCTCTCGCGAAAGTGGCGGCTAGGGTCATGGCGGGGACGAGCCTTGCTGACCTCGAGCTAGTAGANGATNTAAATGTGTCTGGNGTGTTCGTTAANACGCCTGTGTTTCCCTTTGTNAGGTTNCCTGGTGTTGACACCTTGCTAGGGCCAGAGATGAAGTCAACCGGTGAGGTCATGGGCGCTGCAGAAACGTTTGGTGCTGCGTTCGCGAAAGCCCAGTTGGCTGCTGGNAACCGCCTTCCCGACAAAGGGACGGCGTTTATCAGCGTGAACGACCACGATAAGGCNAGTGTTGGTCAGGTTGCTAAGGATTTGACTGCTCTCGGNTTTTCAATTGTCGCGTCGCGTGGNACCGCTGCCTATNTGCGCGCACACGGTCTCGACGTGGAGGTNGTATTTAAGGTGAATGAAGGGCGTCCACACATAGCCGACCANGTACTTAATGGNCAAATTGANCTGATCATTAACACTCCACTCGGTCGGGAGTCATTTTTCGANGACTTGGCTGTCAGGCGAGTTGCGATGNTGCACTCTGTGCCGTGTATTACTACCCTGACGGGCGCAGTGGCTGCTGTGAGTGCAATCCGNGCGCTCCGGTCTGAAACTATCAAGGTNCGACCTCTCCAGGACTATCACNAGGAAGCCCTCACCGACCGGGCATAGTTGAATCGANGGGCTGGTTTCAGNGGAAACAACGCCTCATGTTNGCACTCGCGAATNTAGCAAAACAGGCGNTTCCCNTGTTCNTGTGTGGACTGGTACTTGTTAATGGNTCTTGCTCGCAACAGGTGCAAGCNCCAACCGTTATCCTCGGCCTAAGTACGAGTTTTGGAAACAGTGGNCTGTTNGAGGTGCTGCAACCGGCTTATGAGCAGNTGTCTGGTGCNNGNCTGCGTTCTCACCTTGTTGGTAGTGGTGCCGCCCTTCANATGTTGGAGCGTGGGCAAGTGGATGTTGTGATTAGCCACGCACCCGAGATGGAGGCNAGATATATCAAGGCACACCCTGAATGGTCGTACAAGAAGCTNATGTATAANGACTTTTTATTGGTCGGACCNCCNGACGATCCAGCANATGTACTGTCCTCTCCACTANTAGAAGNNGCGGTCCAGCGCATCGTNGAACACCGTGCTNGTTTCGTCTCNCGTGGCGATGAGTCTGGCACGCATACTCGNGAACGGCAGCTCTTCACATTGGCNGGAGTAACGCTCTTTCCTNAACANACTGTCGTNTCCGGTCAGGGGATGTCTCGAACTCTTCGTTTGGCNAGCGAGTTGGAAGCCTACACCTTAACTGACGCAGCGACTTTCATGGCTATGAATCAGNTCCTNTGTTTGCNGCCCGTCTTTCAAGGTGGNACTAACCTCTTGAATACATATTCTGTAATCAGCAGCACNATGAATCCCAATGAAGCCTCACGNGCCGNCACACGGTCCTTTGTTAGATGGCTTACAGATGNTGGTGGACGAGAACTAATCAAAGGTTTTGGCCTAAGTTCAGGTGTGCCTGCNTTTNCGGTCTGGCCGNTGGGTNGNCCNCGTGACCAGCCNGAGGACCTTCCGTTCTAGTTGTAGNCCTGATACTTCAAAAGGNATGTGTTATTAAGNCTAGGTTTCATTTTTCACTGCCTGCCANGCAGCNTCCATCTGTTCNAGTGTNGNNTCTTGCAGGTNCNGACCTTCTACNCGAAANCTTTCTTCCAATTTGCCAAATCGANTGCAGAACTTTCTATTGGCGCAGCGAAGTGCAGCTTCNGGTTCGACTCCGAGCTTCCGAGATAGGTTGGCAATGGAGAAGAGGAGGTCGCCCATTTCCTCCTCTCNCTGTTCAGATGAATCTACNTTGATGGCCTGTCTAAGTTCAGAAANTTCTTCCTCAATNTTNTCAACGACATCNGCATCTGTCTTCCAGTCGAATCCAACTGCGGCAACACGCGATCCGATNTCAAAGGCGCGNAGGAGCGANGGAAGCTTTGNGGGNACACCATCNAGTAAACCTNTTCGAGANTCTTTCTTGGCCCGTTCTTGAGCCTTCAGTTCTTCCCACTGTCNACGNANCTCACTTGATGTGGAGANTGTGGTTTNGGNNGTNGTGNCATTGTCGGGACCGAANACATGGGGATGGCGACGCACGAGCTTCTTGATAATTTTNTCGATTGCGTTATCAATAGTGAAGGCTCTGGATTCCGCTGCGATCTGACAGAGAAATACCACTTGAAAGAAAAGGTCTCCNAGTTCATCCTCGAGCTCAGCGAGGTCCCCTCGGTCAAGGGCATCAAGCACNTCATAAGTTTCTTCAAGAANNAAGGNCCTGAGTGACTTTAGCGTCTGCTCNCGGTCCCACGGACAGCCCTCACGTGATCGGAGCTTGGTAGTGATGNNGATAAGTTGTTCGAACCGCTGGCCGGTCGTTTGNCCGGTTGCTGATGTGATTGGTCGTTTAGAATCAGTCATGTACACCTCTTGGCCCNCTGTTTAGAGGGGGTAGTCTATGCTAGCATCGAGGGGATGCAGGTGGANNTCGGCGAGGTTTCGTTTGACATGCTAGTGCAGTCNCTTGCTGCCTCGGCCTTGGTNCACTTNGGGGACCNNTCTGATCGTGNGACCGGTGCTAAGGTGCCGCCGAATCNGGNTGCGGCGGTCCAAATGATCGAGTTACTCGCACTTCTGGAGGAGAAGACCCAGGGTAATCTTGATGACCGAGAGATGCAATTGCTTACTAAGACCGTCCNGGTGTTGCGNACAAGGNTGTTAGAGGTCAAGAANAATTCCGCTTCTGGTTCGACCTCAGTCACNTGAAATNTTCAACGGAAACCTACCGTGCGNATAACTTTTCTCGGTACGGGCACGTCATCTGGTGTTCCAGCGATCGGTTGTGACTGTGCCACGTGCCGGTCCAACGATCCNCGNGACCAGCGCTGGCGNCCGTCTATCTACATCGANTTAGTCGACGGCGTTGCGGTTCTTGTCGATGCCGCAACAGANCTACGGGCGCAGGCGCTTCGCTTTGGTATAAGTCGGGTCGACGCNGTCCTTTTCACACACAGTCACGCCGANCATGTGCTCGGCCTTGATGAGGTGCGTCGCTACAACTATTTACAGGGNAAGCCTATTCCATGCTACGGNGATTCCCGCACGTTGTCCGATGTNAGACGAATGTTCGCCTACGTCTTCGACCNANCTGAGCAGNTGGGTGGTGGNCTGCCNCAACTCAAATTGTTTACTNTTGGTGGNCCGTTTTGCCTTGGTCGCGCGACGTTCGTGCCCGTGCCTNTNTTNCATGGAAAACGACCGATNTTGGGTTTCCGTGTTGGCTCCTTNGCATATCTGACTGACTGTAATGCGATTCCCGATACCTCGTGGGCNCTTCTTGAAGGACTGGANGTNCTGGTCATTGATGCGCTCCGGTTGCGGCCACATCCAACCCATTTCTCNGTCGATGAAGCAATNGCGGTGGTAANCCAGNTCAGACCATCGCGNGCCTATTTCACGCACATGTCCCATGACCTGCCTCACGAAGCTACTTGTAGGAACCTGCCGGGACAAATAGAGCTGGCGTATGATGGATTGAGTTTGGATTTACCAGANTGAGTCCTTGTGGGTAGNATCNGTGCTTTCTGACTTCGTGNCNATAACCTTTCGCCACAGTGAATATTATTTATTTTCCTGATAACGACTGTCCCACGATGTGGCAGCGACCTGTGCTGGCANTGGGCAACTTTGACGGGCTNCACCGAGGNCACGTCGCAATCATCGACCGCGTACGCAGTCGTGCTTACGAGCGNGGTGTGTTGCCNATTGCACTGACATTTGATCCGCATCCGCCTCGNGTCATTCGTCCCGACAAGGCNCCGNAACTCCTGATGACNGNGACTCAAAANTTTGAGGCGTTGACCGCCGCCGGCATCGGCGGGATCGCGGTTTTGCGGTTCACTGAAGAGATGTCTCAATGGGAACCTGAGCGTTTTGTTATTACCGCTCTGGTTGAATGGCTTAAGGTGAGCGAGGTGTGGGTTGGTGCGAATTTTCTGTTCGGTCATGAGCGGGCTGGAAACTTTTCACTCCTTCGTGAATTCGGCGCACGACATGGCTTCAGGGCTGAGAAGATTGAACCAGTTCGTTACAAGGATTTTGTTGTTAGCAGTACCAGGGTCCGCCGACTGGTTTCAGAGGGAAGCGTGGATGAGGCGGGTGCCCTTCTTGGCCACCACTATGCCGTTGATGGAGTTGTTGTGCGCGGCGAGGGACGGGGTCGAGAAATAGGTGTGCCAACCGCCAACATGCGTTCCGATAATGAGCTTTTACCTCTTGATGGGGTTTACGCGACGCTGGTTACGCTTGATGGGATTGTGTATCCCGGTGTGACTAACGTGGGATTCCGACCGACGTTCGGTAAAGGGAGAAGGGTGCTTGAGACACACATCTTTGATCTGTCACGCGATCTTTACGATGTGTCGCTGCGTCTGTCTTTCGTTCGAAGGTTGAGGGACGAGATGGAATTCGATGGAGTTGAAGCACTTCGTTCCCAGATTGAGGTTGATTGTCGGCAAGCTAGGGAGCTGTTTAGTCAGATTTCACTGTAAACTTGCGAGGTTAGCAGCAGCGAAGTCGACAGAGCCTCCCACCGGCGTATGCTCGACTGAAGATGTGACGGCAAAGCGTCTCTTAACCCAAACGTCCGATGCGTTTCTACAATACGCTTACTCGTCGTGAAGAGCAGTTCGTCCCGCTTCGTGGGCGACAGGTGCGGATGTATACCTGTGGACTGACGGTTTACGCGTATGGCCATATTGGTAACTTTCGAACCTTTGTCTGTCTCGACGTCCTCCGCCGCGCCTTAAAGTATTTGGAAGGTTACGACGTCCGACAGGTGATGAACTATACCGACGTTGACGACCGAACAATCGTTGAGTCGAGCAAAGCCGGTTTACCGCTTCACGAGTACACCAACAGGTATATCTCAGCTTTTCAGGAAGATGCGGTGAGGCTTGGTCTCGAGCCGGTGGAGGAAACGCCTCGGGCAACCGACGAAGCTAATCTTCGTGCAATGACCGGAATGATCGAGGCTCTTGAGAAGAACGGACATACCTATCGTAGCGAGGGCTCAATCTATTTCAAGATTTCCACGATGCCTCATTATGGACAGCTGGCGAGGCTTGACCACGAAGGGATAAAACCCGGAGCTCGGGTCGATGCCGACCGGTATGACAAGGAGGATGTCCGGGACTTTGTGCTCTGGAAAGCCACTCAGCCGGGAGAGCCCACGTGGGACTTCGGTGTAGGGCCGGGTCGTCCAGGCTGGCATATTGAGTGCTCGGCGATGGCACTCCGATTGCTTGATGGGCCGCCCATTGACATTCATGCCGGGGGTGTTGACCTGGTGTTTCCGCATCACGAAAACGAGATCGCGCAAAGTGAGGGCGCGACCGGCACGCAGTTTTCGCGGTTCTGGTTTCATGTCGAACATCTTTTACTGGGCGAAGGCGGCAAGATGTCAAAGTCGCTCGGTAACGTTTTTACCGTGCGCGACGTACTCGAGAAGGGATTTCGAGCGTCTGCGTTGCGCTACGTGTTGCTGTCGGTCCATTACCGCAAGCAACTCAAATTCACCTGGGATAGTTTAAGCCAAGCCGATGAAGCACTCACCCGGCTAATGGATTGCCTTGTACGCCTCGACACGGTACCGCAGTCCGGCGTTGAAACAACGGTAATCGAAAAAGTTGAGGTGGCCCGCCGTGAGTTTTCTGAAATGATCAAGGCCGATCTCAATACCCCAGGTGCGCTTGGTGTTATGTTTGAGTTTGTAAGGATGGTGAATGCTGCGATAGATGCCGGAGAAATCAGTAGTTTCGACGTAACCTTAGTGCGGGAGACTTTCGAGTATTTCGATGAGGTGCTTGGGGTCATCCGAATTCGCCGTGCTGAGGACGCGGTCCCACCTGTTCCGGTCGAAGAGATCGAAAAACTCATTGGCGACCGCAAAGCCGCCCGGGGTAACAGAGACTTTACTAAAGCTGACCGCATTCGGGATGAGTTGGCTGAGCGTGGCATTGTGCTTGAGGATGGACCAGCTGGCACCCGGTGGAAACGGAAATGACCGGTATGCTAAGGTGGCGGGACCCATTTTATTGTGCGGGAGTAACTCAGTGGTAGAGTGCGACCTTGCCAAGGTCGAAGTCGCGGGTTCGAATCCCGTTTCCCGCTCCATTTGTCTTTTCGATTTATCTACGTCAAATAGGCGTAGTTCAATCGGCGCCGTCGCCA
>PBHT01000017.1 GCA_002720285.1 Acidobacteriota bacterium
TGCGCTGCTATACGACCGGTCTACCTGGCAAGACATCCGCATGCTTGCCCAGCGAATTGACGTTTCGCAGGCCGACGAAATCAAAATGATGCAGGGTTGGCTAGGGGCCCGTAATGAGGGGATACCCGAAAATGCCGCACACCACACGCACGGTACGATGTTAATGCCTGGGATGCTGACGCCAGACCAGATGGCTGAGCTTGCAGCTGCGACCGGGTCAGACTTCGACCGACTGTTTCTTGAATACATGATCATGCATCACCAGGGCGCGGTGATTATGGTCGAGGCGCTGTTTGCGAGTCCCGGCGCGGGCCAGGAATCGCAGATTTTCAACTTTTCTTCAGACGTCATTGCCGACCAGAGTATGGAGATCACGCGAATGCGCCGTATGCGTGGCATGCTCGAGGATAGATAACCCAGAACGTTTTCCAGGAACCCAGAAACCAACGAGGTCCCGTATGACAGCGACGATGATTGCCTTGCAACGACACCACCATAGCCTGACAAGACTCACCTTAGCACTCGGTCTCATTGCTGGGCTGCTCATGGCCAACCAAGGGCTCGCCCAGGAACGACAGGAAGATCCCCGCGTCGGCCTTGCGGCAGGGTTTCTTGATGCGGGTCAAGCCGTACACAATATGGAGTTAGTAAGAAATCTACCGAAGCCAGATGGTTTCTACGACCCCGAACAACCTTCGGGCGCACCCAGAACGCCACCGCCGCCAGAACCGGCAGAGGGTGAAGAGGTGCCAACTAATCCTCCAACGCGTCCTCCGCAAGGCCTCAGCTACACAAACTCGGATCTCGCGTTCATCGACAATTACATGTTTGTCGGTAACTATCACGGCTTCAATACATACAGCGTAGAAGACCCTCAAGAGGTGGAACGCCTCGCTTCATACGTGTGTCCTGGTGGTCAGGGCGACGTGTCCGTCTACGGCAATTTACTGTTTATGTCCGTTGAACAGACCAGGGGCCGGCTCGACTGCGGGGTCGGAGGCGTCGAAGAACCGATCAGCAGTGAGCGATTTCGCGGCGTTCGTATTTTTGACATTAGCGACATTAGAGATCCGCGACAGGTGGCCGCGATACAGACCTGCCGTGGTTCACACACACACACTGTCGTGCCAGACCCAAACGACCCGAATAATGTGTATATATACGGACAAGGCACCGGCTCCGTCAGAGATGGCGAGGAACTCGCCGGTTGTATTGACCTAGAACGGGAAGGACGCGAGGTCATTCAGGACCCAGACGAGGAACCGGACACAGCGCTCTTTAGCATCGACGTGATCCAAGTGCCGCTCGGAGCACCTGACACAGCTCGCATCGTCAATCGACCCCGTATTTTTGCCGACCCTGAGACAGGTTCAATCGCTGGTCTCTGGCAAGGCGGCGACCATGGTGAGGGAACGCAGAACTCGCGGATGACCACCCAGTGTCATGACATCACCGTGTTCGCCGAGCACGGTCTTGCGGCAGGTGCGTGCGCCGGGAACGGCATTCTCCTAGACATTAGCGATCCGGTAAATCCCGTACGGCTTGATGAGGTTGTGGACCAGAGTTTCGCTTACTGGCACTCGGCGACCTTCAACAACGACGGTACAAAGGTCGTCTTCACCGACGAATGGGGCGGTGGCGGCCGACCGCGGTGCCTCGCCACGGACCTGCCGAGTTGGGGAGCCAATGCAATCTTCGATATCGTTGATCGCGAGTTGGTGTTCAAGAACTACTACAAGTTGCCGGCGCCACAATCCGAGCGTGAAAACTGTGTTGCGCACAATGGTTCGCTAATTCCGGTCCCGGGACGAGACATCATGGTTCAGTCGTGGTATCAAGGTGGCATCTCCGTATTCGACTTCACCGATTCGGCAAATCCGGTCGAAATAGCGTTCTTCGATCGCGGTCCTCTTCCCGGTGAGCTTGGCACCATGGGAGGCTTCTGGTCTAGTTACTGGTACAACGGCTACATTTACGGTGCAGGAATCGCCCGCGGCGTCGATGTCCTCAAATTAACACCTAGTATGCACCTGTCACAAAATGAGATTGATGCGGCAACAGAAGTTGAACTCGGGGTGTTTAATGCGCAGAATCAAACAATCATCGAATGGACCCCAAGTCCAGCGGTGGCAGGAGCTTACCTGGACCAGCTCACCCGTCGGAACGGGATCCGGGCTGCACACGTGACCACTCTTGATGGTTTACTGGGCCAACTCGATCAGCCCAGCGCTGAGCTACCGGACGAGTTGGATGCGCTGGCGACTGAGCTTGAAAGTGATGCTAGGTTGTTACCAAATAACGCATCTAGACTGCACTCCCTAGCAGAAACCTTACAGGACTTATCAGCGAGTTTGCGCTAGAAGAGGAGATTACGGAGACGCCCAGAACGTCATTTTGACCGCAAAGATGTTGTCACCGGCAGCTGACAACGAGCCAAGAAGGTCGCCAAGGCCAACGTGTTGGCCTTCGGCGACCCGGCTCGCCCGGTTCTGCTGCCAAACTACAAAGAGATTACTGCCTGGACGCCACTCCCATCGCAATACCACATTGCTTCGAAACGACCGAACATTGAAATCGTAGTTTTTTAATGTGAAGGTCGAGCTACCATCAGTAACAAGCTGCTTGCCATCAGCAAGCGGTTCGATTGTCGTGCCGTCTGTTCCGTAATAGCGTAACTCTGGCCCACGCGGTATCAGCAACTCCCCAAACCGAACATAACGGCCACTAGTAGCAAAGGGCTCTGCATACACATCGAGGGTCAGATCCGGCTTGAAAGTGTAATTAGCCCGCACTTGACTAGAAATCGTCACGCCATCAGGAACACCGAAGATATAGCGCTGCCCATAGGTCTCTGACCGGCCACCGTCAACTGTCGCAAGGTACTGCCGATTGATTGGTCCTTGAAAACTTCCCCGTGTACCATTCTCATCACGAAACTCATTGCGAATCGCCAACTGCAACGATGGTGAAGGCCGAAAGGAGACGCCCCCATTGATTCGCCACGTTTCGTCACCTAATTCGTTCGACTGATAGTTTACGGAACCTCCCCACCGTGTCCGGCTGGTTTCGCGGTTCCGCAACACCCAAGTGTAGCTCCACCCAAGCGGCACCCCCATTGCTGGTCCACCCCGTGTTAACTGAGCGTCTAGCCCGCGGAAAAATCTGGTGATATTCAAATCAGCCCGCAAATAGTTCAAGAAGGTGAAACTATTGTTACTGTCGATTTTGTATCGCGCTCCTAAGTCTCGGTCAAAGTATAAGTATTGGTTTAGGTTTAGCGTGAATGAGTAGCGGCGAAACCATGACCCGGGTTCGGTCTCCCGATACGTCAACCGCGCGCTATTCATGTAGTCTCCAGCGAAGTTAAGCCGACCAAAATCACTTGGCTCGAATTCAGGTGATTCGATCTGTATATTTGCTCGCCATAACCAATGCCGGCCAGCGACCTTGTTGAGCCTCGCACTGATCTGTCCTCCGTTGATCGAACGACGAGTCCCGTCGAATCGGATCACGGGTTGGTCGATCCGTTGCAATAAATGGGAGTTTCTCCGCTGATAGCCAGCAATCGCTTCCGGCTCCCCATCAATGTGCGTAAATCCCGCGGCAAAGTCAGCCTCGTAGGTCCGATCGCCAAATCGTAATTTCGCATCCGCTCCACCTGTGACAGCATTCCGACTTAGACGTGCGGCCAGTGCATCCGTCGGTGACATCTCACGGTGCAATGTCGTTAAATGCGCCCCGATCACGGAACCTTGATTTCCAATTTCTTGTATTACCCGAGCGACCCCCCAAGCTGAACGCGGTGTTACCCGAACACGCGCTTCCTCTCCACCAGTCGAGGTCTTTGCAAACTCTTCATCGGTGACTGCACCCAACAAACCGATCGAGGTGCCAGAGGATAATCGGCCTGTCAGTTTCCCTGCTCCAAGAATCGTGGTCGTATTGGGATTGTCCACAAAATCACCGGAAGCGGAACCACTCGGACGAGCACCAATCCGTCGGGAGTAGTAATAGTTCCCGGTACCAGCAGTCAAAACATTGTTCCCCTCAAGAAAAAATGGTCGAAGTTCAGGAAAAATAGTTTCAAAGGCTGTCAGATTTACTTCGGCTGGGTCGGCATCAATCTGGCCGAAATCCGGATTTACTGTGACGTCGAGGGTGAGGTTGGAACCGAGTCCAAATTTCAAGTCCGCACCAGAACGTCCACTAAGATTCTTGCCATCATCAAACGGATTCGCCAAATCCCGATCTGCGTTAACCGACGACGAACCCGCTACGTAGGGCACAACCTCAAGCCGGCGTCCGGAAGTAACACCTTGGAGCCCGTGTAGCTCGCCAAACCGAGATGCCCAGCCGGTCTCTGTACGCCGTATAAGCGCCCAGTAATTTTCCTCGTCCAATGACGGCACGTCCCGTTTAATGTTCAGGCCCCACACATGCTCGTCTCGGGCATTAAATCGTAGCTGTGAAAAGGGTAACCACAACTCGGCCGTCCACCCTTCAACCGTAAACTCCGTCCTGGCCTGCCAGACCGGGTCATATTCAGTGTCCTCATTGGTCTCGGTGTCGGTTGGATGAAAATGATCGAGCCTGACCCCAGCAGCAGTTACGCCGAAACTGTATGCCGTGCGGCGATCAAGAAACGTATCTAATTCGATCTCAATCGACTCGACCTGTGCGCCATCATCACGTCGGCTGAGCATCGATTGGATGGGCCCCGAGGCAAACATTCGAGCTCCAACGTACAGCGCCGTGTCATCGTAAATGAAACGCACCTCCATGCGGTCGGTTGGCTCCGCTCCCTCGACCGGCTCTTTCTGAATAAAGTCAACCACGGGCTCCGCAGTCTGCCAGGTGATTTCATCGAGACGCCCATCAACTTGAATTGCAGTGTTCACGCGCACCGCAAGTGCCTGCTTCCGTTCACCCGAGAGTGCCTGCGCACACACGCCAGACGTGATGAGCAGTTGCAAAACCGCAATTATTCCCAGTGACTGGCCGACGTAGCGCACAAGATAGCTCGGAAGAGATGACTGACCGTGACAAAAACTAGTCAAGCGCGTTCAAAAAGGCATCGATATCCGAGTCGTTGTTATACACCGATACTCCGATCCGAATTCCTCGAACTGATTGCGTTGTACCACTAGAATCAGTCATCTGCCATTGACCTGGAGACACCACACGCTGACCGAAAGCGCGGTCAAGTTTGGCACGAGTAACATCAGGTTCGGCTGTAAGGAAACTGACAATCGGCGTCGGTGTGTCTGGGGGCGTAATGGACGGATAGCCGAGTCCCGGCATCGCCCTTTGTAGACGATCCACAAGTCGCTTCGTGTGTGTACGAATGTTTCGAACTCCCAACCGCGCGAGATACTTGAGTCCCTGATGCGCACACACGGCTGGTAAATAGGGCATCGTTGTTGTTCCCTCGTATATTGCAGCACCCGGCCGAGGAACAAAGTGACCGTCTTTCTGTGTTACCTGACGTAAGCCATATCGTGTTTGCTTGATCACATTACCCTGCAAATCGCGCTTGACATACAAGAACCCTAAACCAAAGTCCCCCATAAGCCACTTGTAGGTACTGCACGCACAGCAGTCGATTCCCATTGCCTGCACGTCAACAGGGGTATTACCCGCCGCTTGAATAATGTCAGCATAGACGTAAGCACCATGAGCATGAGCGATGTCACTGATCGCACGTACGTTGTGCATGTAGCCATTAATGTTGGACACCAAAGCCATTGACACCAAGCGCGTATTCGCATCGATCGCTCGCTCCATGTCGGCAACATCGATTTGCCAATCGCGATGCTGGACAACACGGAGGTCGATGTGGCCCGCCTCGGCTAAAGCTGTATACAGATAGCGAGAAGCCGCGAAGTGCAGGTCATCAATTACTACGTTGCCACCCAACCCTGCCAGGCCGAGTCCTGATACAACCAAATTCTCCCCATCAGTCGTACTCAAAACAAAAGCAATCTCCTCAGCGTTCGCGTTAATAAGCGCGCCAAACATTTGCTTTGTCTCAGCTTGCTTGGCCGGGGTAAAGCCATC
This sequence comes from Acidobacteriota bacterium, assembly GCA_002720285.1. Classification (GTDB taxonomy): domain Bacteria; phylum Acidobacteriota; class Vicinamibacteria; order Vicinamibacterales; family UBA823; genus UBA11600. Next base: position 6,058 of record PBHT01000017.1, read on the forward strand.
TCGGCCTAACGCTCCCAGCGCTCGATACTGCGAGTATTCTTCAAGAGCTCGTAGGGTATGAACACTAAACGGATGGGTTTCGGCCGCCGCTAGCCATAGGTGCTTGGCAGCACGGGGGAACTCCGATCTGACGACTGAGAAATCTGGGGGCGCTCCCATTACACCAACATTGGAAGTCGCAGTCATGTTTTGTCCAGCCCCGAGTGCTAATGCACCTGCCCCGACACTCTTCATCAATTCACGTCTACTAAAATTCATATCAAAGCCCTCTCTGTCACGCAGTCACCCTACACCCCGCGCGAAATTCCTCCGTCAACCCGAAGGTTTTGACCAGTAATATATCCAGCATCCGCCGACAACAAGAATCGAACCGTCCTACCAATTTCACTGACCGTCCCGTAGCGTCCCATCGGAATCTGTTGAAGATGCTCATCGGCCACCGGAAATGAATCCACAAACCCAGGCAGCACACTGTTCATCCTAATCCCGTCACTAGCATGGATATCAGCATAAAGCTTAGTGAAACTCCCTAACGCTGCTCGCAGTGTCGCTGAAATCGGAAATGCTGCTGACGGCTCGAAGGCAGCAAACGTAGAAATGTTAACTATGGCGCCACCACCCTGAGCCTTCAGCACAGGTGTGACCAACCGCGCCATCCGGATTACACTCAATAAAAGTAGGTCAAGTCCAGTTCGCCAATCGCTATCCGTCAAATCTAGCAGCGGCCCCTTCGGTGGATGGCCGGTATTGTTGACGACAGCATCAAGCCGCCCATACTGCTTGAGTGTGACCTTCACGAGACGTTCCAGGTCATCTGGTTCCGTGACTGACCCAGTGACACCGACCGCACCCAACTCGTCTGCGAGCGTCTCGGCGGCTCCCGAGACCGACATCAAAGACAAGCGGTAGTCAGCCCTAGCAAGTTCACGAGCGATAGCCTCACCCATACCTTTGCCGGCCGCAGTTACAATTGCCACACGATTTTCAGACATAAAGCCAGACCTATCTCGACACCAACTTATTTTAGTCTGTCGCGTTGCGGACCAACGCCAGTTTCCGTTTGCGACTCCACCCTTTAATCTCAGCCTCTCGAGCTTGCGCTGACGACCGATCGGCGTGAGCTTCCTTCCATGCTAGCCGAACAGGGCGTCGACCCGAAGTATATCGGGCGCCCCCGGTGCCATTATGCTCTCGGAGGCGACGTTCCAGATCCGTTGTCACGCCAGTGTAGAGAGATCCATCGGCACAGTGAAGCACATAGCAGAAATACATAGGCCAATCAGCACTGAGCTTATGCGGTTACCTGCCTCGTCGTCGAGTCGCGCTCATTCCCACGGTCCTTCTATATAATTCGTATGACCTGCACTTGGGTATCGCCCATGCCAAGAAACCCGACACTTATCCGTTGCCCATCCCTTGCTGCAACGCTCGTATGCATGGTTTTTCTTTCGAACTGTCAAATTACAGATTCCATTCCTGAATACGGGTCGGAGGGAACCCCTGACACCTTGAAGACGCGACCGAACATTTTACTCATCGTTGCGGATGACATGGGCTATACCGATATCGGGTCGTTCGGTAGCGAAATCCCCACGCCTAATTTGGATGCGCTGGCGATGAACGGGATTCGCTTTGCTAACTTCCACGCCGCACCTAGCTGCGCGCCAACACGAGCCATGCTCATGTCGGGAGTAACGAATCGCGAGGCGGGTGTTACGGGTTCAGTGGAGGCGGTATTATCGAACAACATTGCGCCGCTGCCTGCTCTCCTCCAAGATGCGGGCTACCGCACCTACATGGCTGGGAAGTGGCATCTGGGACATGAACACGAACAAAGTCCTACTGCCCGAGGTTTTGACGCCTCGTATGCGCTGGTCCGCGCCGGCGATAATCACTTGGGCTCGAGTAACTTTCCCTCTGACATCGTTGCTTATCGTGAAAACGGTCAAGTCGTCGAACTTCCAGATGATTGGTTCTCAACTGAACTCTATACGAACAAGCTCATTGAATTATTGCGTGAAGGAGAAGACGCAGAACAACCCTGGTTCGGTTACCTGGCGTTCACAGCGCCACACTGGCCTCTGCAAGCACCGACGGACTGGCGTGACCGGGCTGTAGGGCGTTATGACGAGGGATACGATGTACTCCGCGCAGACCGCATCAATCGCACTCGGGAACTCGGAATCATCCCAGAGACCACCAATGTTAACGACTACATTGGCGTCGCGCCCGCGTGGGAGAGTCTGGACTCCGAGTCGCAACGTCAACAGGCGCGAGCCATGGAACTCTATGCCGCTATGGTCGAAAATATGGATTTCCATGTCGGCCGCATTGTGGATTACCTAAAGACCAGTAACCAGTTCGAAGACACCGTGATTCTTTTCTTCTCAGACAACGGCGCGTCCGGCAGCGACTCGAGTTTCCGTCCAAGAACGATACCCCGCACAGACTGGGATAACAGCTTGTCCAATATGGGCAATGAGGGATCGTTCGTCGCGATCGGCCGGGGATGGGCCGAGGCCACCACGGCTCCGTTTCGAAACGTCAAAGGTTCACTTTACGAAGGGGGTACACGGGCGGCAGCCTTCTTACGCTACAAGTCGATTCCACAAAGTGGAAACATTGACCGCGGTTACCTAACAGTAATGGACGTGCTCCCGACCCTCCTGGAAATCGCCGGGTCGGTACACCCCGGAATCGAATTTCAAGGCAAGCCCGTCCTCCCCATCCGAGGGCGATCGTTCTGGGATCGGGTCAGGGGTAACGCGGCTCCAGTTCACGATGAATCCGACGTCATCCCCTGGATGACATCTGACGAACGTGCTGCTTTAGTACGAGGAGACTGGAAAATCGTGCGAGAGTCAGCGAATGAAAACCCCGACAGTCAATCAGCCTGGCAGCTCTATGACTTGGTCGAAGACCCCTGGGAATCAACTGACCTCACAGACGTCCATCCTCAAGTCTCGGCTGAACTGATTGAACTGTGGCATAACTACCGTGCCGGACTCTAGGTTCAATAACAAGGCCACCCGATATAATCTTACCGTCCAATACCATTTGCGAAACGAGGCCACCATGCAGTTTTCAGTCATATCGCCGGCCCAACGTACTCTCATGCTCATCAGTTCCGTCCTGCTCTTGATGGCGGTCACCACCGCACCTCTATCAGCTCAGACCCAACGACCGATGAGCTTTGTCGACGTGCAAGAGCTGGCACGGCCAGGTTCCTGGACACCCAGCCCAGACGGCCAACGGATGCTCTACACAATTTCAACGCCGGACTGGCAAGAGGATACGTCCCAGGTTGATCTTCATCTCGTCTCAATGTCTGGCGGCCTGTCGTCAAGCCGACAGATGACATTCACAACGGATGATAATGAAAGTTCTCCTCAATGGTCTCGTGACAGCAGTTTCTTCGTGTTCGCGTCAGACCGAGACGCACCCGTAACCGAGTCTGTTAACCAACTGTATTTCATGCGGCCTGACGGAGGAGAGGCCCGCCAGATCACGAATGTCGAAAAAGGTGTAGTCGACTTCGCCTTCAGCTTCGACGGCACATGGTTGGCCTATCGGAGCGGCGAAGTCGGACTCGAGCAACTTTATCGACTTCCGGTAGATGACCTCTTCCTGGCTGACGCCGACCAGGTGACAGACGGAGAAGCAGGCATTGAAGACTGGACATGGGCACGGGACAGCCAGAGTATTTATTTTCTTCGCCAGAATTTTCTGGACGAAGATGACGTGCGCCGTCGTGAAGAGAACTTCACAGTCGACATCAAGAATGCAGTCACGCCGTTTTCCAACCTGTGGGTAACCGACTTGGCCTCGCAGAGCGTGCGACAGTTGACCAATCTTCCTGACACCAGCGTGACCGATTTTGAACTCTCCGGTGATGGCCGATGGGCAACCTTTGTGGGTGGATCGACGGAACGCTACGAACGCAACATCACGGCTTCGCGCCTCTATGCGGATCAGTATCTACTTGAACTCTCCACTGAACACATCGAACGGCTCACCGAAAACTTTGAGATCGCTGAAAGTGACCTGAGCATCTCACCCGACGGTCGGTGGGTTGCGTTTTCTGGCCCAGACGATATGAGTCGCTACACGATGACGGATAGTCGTGTCTATATTCGTGAGGTGACCGATCGCGGCGGCCCGTTTCGAAAACTTGGTGCCACCTTTGACGGTAGCGTAGGTATAGATTTCTGGTCCAACAACGGCGACACCATCTACTTCAACCACGGCGTTAAGGTAACCACGCAGCTCCATGCGCTAGACATCGCCACTGGCGAGGTAAAGCAACTTACGAGCGAGCGGGCCGCCCTCAGAGTTAGTCGAAACGAGGAGACGGACACGATTCTGATCGCCTACTCTGACCCGAAAACTCCACCAACAGTTTTTTCTGTCCCGGAAGTAACCAAAGTCGCTGACCGGTCCGCATGGGTGCAACTGGTCGATGCCAACCCCCAAGTTGCTGAGTTCGCACTTGGCGAAGAAAGTGAGATTAACTGGCGGTCAACCGACGGCAAGCTCGTTGGCGGAATCTTAGTGAAGCCGGTTGGATACCGAGAAGGCCAGCGTTATCCACTTATCGTGGCAATTCATGGCGGACCGGCCTCGGCTGATGTCCTTCGGTTTAACGGCGGCTATAACGCCCAAGTCTATGCTGGTAGTGGTTACGCTATTCTGAAGCCGAACTACAGAGGCTCGCGAAATTACGGCAATGCCCACCGCACTGACATCGTTGGTGACTACTTCACGCTTGGCTATGACGACATCATGACCGGTGTCGATTACCTGATCAGCGAAGGTGTCGTCGACGGTAACAGCATGGGAGCTCTCGGGTGGAGTGCCGGTGGACACTGGTCGAATTGGCTCTTAACCCACACCGACCGCTTCAAGGCGATTAGCTCTGGGGCTGGCACAATGAATTGGATTTCGATGTATGCCCAAAGCGATGTCCAACGGAACCGCCGGTTCTATGTAGGCGACGATTTGTTATACGACAATTTTGACATGTACTGGGACCAGTCACCACTCAAATATATTAAGGATGCGAAAACGCCCACAATGATTCACGTGGTTGAAGGCGATCCACGGGTGCCCAGTCCACAGTCGGTTGAACTCCACATGGCACTCAAGAAACTGGATATTCCTACTGAGCTCTTCATGTACCCGGGACAGAGCCACGGCATCCCCGATCCACGTAACCGCCTCCTTAAGGCAGTCAGTGAAATGGCCTGGATGGACTATTACGTCCGCGATATGGGTGAGAAATTCCAGTGGCGCGACGTTTTACAGACCTTGTCTGGGAAGAACGAGGAATCGGAACTACCCTAAACGGCAGGTAAGTTCCCGATGCTACGGTAGTCTAGACGGAGCCAACTACTACATGCCGTCTCGCGGCTGAGGCAATACCTCTCGAATCAAATGACTGATTCTTCCCGACTCGTCGGTTCTATCGTTTTGAGCTTAGGCACCCTATGCCTAGGCACCTGCACGCCAACCTCGAATACCTTGGATTCAGCACCATCGGGGTCCAGCGAGACGGACATCGCGTCCGACCTCGCACGGATGGCAGACCAGTTTCTAACGGTTCAGGAACTAGACCCATTTCTTTACGGTCTAACGGAAGTCGAAGCTTACCGCTGGCAGGCGGAGTTCATCACGGCCCTCCAACCACATCTTGGGCGGATCATTGGCTACAAGACCGGCGGACATGATACCGGGCCTCCGAACCCCAACTTTCCAGCACACGGAATCCGCGGCGTGCTACTCGAGGGCATGTTACATCCAAGCGGTGCGTCGGTCACGCCGAACGATGTAGTCTGGGGTTTTTTGGAGGCCGACTTCGCCGTCCGCGTCGGTGACGAATCGATCAACACTGCTGAGACGGACCTCGAATTTCTGTCCAGCCTCGACGCGGTCATCCCCTTTATCGAAATTCCCGACCCCGCCTTTCGGAACAACCAGCGGAGTCCAACCGGCAGCATCGTCACTAACATGGCCAGCCGCTACGCCTTCGCCGGAGAACCGATCCCCATCAAGCCAACGCTCGCGTGGATTGAGATGCTCAACACGATGACCTTTGCCGTTCACGACGAGCATGGAACCGAAATCGGCTCGGGAACGTTAGACGGACATTACCAGCCCCTCACCGTTGTGAGGTGGCTGAGGGACCACCTCCGAACTTTCGGACTACTACTGGAGCCAGGACATCTGTTGTCGCTAGGCACCATCAACATTAACCGCCAACTCAAGGCAGGCTCACCCCAAGGTAGTCCGGCATACCGGTCCAACCAGTACCGATTGAGTTATTACGGGTTGTCAGAAGGCTCCAGAACCGTAGTCGTCAACATTGAACGCTGACTTGGTAACCAAACAAAAAAAACGGCCCGGGCATTCGGCTTCAGCGAATACCCGGGCCGTCAAGCTGTCACTGGCGAACCGCGACTACTGGCTCGGCCACAGGACGCCTTGGCTATTTGTGCCTTGGGCATCCTCGGGAATATTTCCCATTCCCTTATAAACGAACTTTTGGACGCGAGACCCTTCGTAGGTCTCTGTCGTGTAGATATTGCCATCCGAATCAACAGCAATACTGTGCACGGCAAAGAACATGCCCGGTTGCCGCCCACCATCACCGAACGCCGTTAGAACTTCCATGGTCTCGCGCAGGATGATGTAAACCTTCATGTTCTGGCCATCCGCAAGATAGAGGAAGGTCTGTTCTTCATCCGGTGAGAAGTCAATGTCCCAAGTCGACCCCTGAGACCTGGTGGCCGGAGCAATGATGTGCTCAGTCACATACGTCCCATCCTTCTGGAAGACCTGAATTCGATCTGCCGCGCGGTCGCAAACATATACGAGGCCATCATTCGCAATCTCTGAACAGTGCACTGGCCCGCGGAACTGTTTTGCTGGCTCCGCCTCATCGGGAGAGTATCGACCGAGGTCAACTGAATCGTCAGGCGGATTGCCGTACGCACCCCAATATCGCTTCATCTCGCCCGAATCCATATCGACTACAGCAATCCGCTTATTGAAGTATCCGTCAGCAAAATATGCTTCGTTCGCTTCAGCATCGATGCCGATCTTCGCGACACGCCCGAAACTTTCCTGATCGTGGCTGTCACGCTCAAAGACTGGCCGACCATCGCTTTCACCAACCTGACGGGCGCCAAACACGCCGAATGATTTGATGAAGGTGCCGTCACGCGTAAACTTGAGGACATGTGAGTCAGCACCGCCATTCCCACCGATCCACACGTTGTCCATGTGGTCAATGGTGATCCCGTGGTTCGACAGCGGCCACACGTACTCATCAGAAGTCTCCGTGCCAGGCCCACCCCACGATCCGACGAGATTCCCCTCCTGGTCGAACTCAAGAACGGGGTCACCAGGCTGGCAGCACTCGGACAGCGGCGGGTCCTGCACCATGCCGATTTCGGTTCCCGCGACGAACTGGTCCGGGGTATTCCGATGCACCACCCAAATATGATTCTGCGAATCAACGTCTACGCCAATCGTCGGCCCCATCAGCCAATGGTCCGGCAAGTTCTTCGGCCACAGCGGGTCGACCTCAAACATCGGCACCTGCTGGCCCTGGGCCTCTTCCGGGGCCTCCTCGTCAACCATAGCTTGACCACACCCAAGCACGATGAGGAGCGTGGCCAATGACGCCCCGACCAAAAGCTTCTGATTCCGCTTCATCCCGTCCTCCCCTTGCGAAGATCCGCTCTCTACACTGCCGACCCACCGGACCGAGGTTCACCCCAAGGCCCGCTAGCGCCAGCGGGCATCAAGTATACTGGCGATCCGCTCGAATGCACCCAATTTCCTTAGTTCGCCGTTTCTGTCCTCCATTCTCGTGTCCCAAGCACGTGGGAGACTGCTTATCTTACTTATCATCAATATTTTGCAGTCACTTACGACCAGTGTCCTCTTGGCCTGAACGGAGGCTCAGAGTCCTGGTGCTTCTGGTCGGAGGCCTCCTGTTCTTACAACCGGCCACCACATCGACTCACGACATTCCCGCTGACGTCACCGTTCAGGCAATCGTCAAGGCTCAGGGCCAGCGCTTGCGAATGCTAGTCCGTGTGCCGCTCGTTGCGATGCAGGACTTTAACTTCCCCCAGCGCGAGGAAGGCTACATCGACGTTGAGGCAGCGGAGTCGATGTTGCGGGACGCGATTATGGTATGGGTCGGCGACGAGTTGAACGTCTACGAGGAGGACACTCTGCTGACTGGCCAGGAACTCGTTGCTGTGCAGGTATCGCACCCAACCGACCGCTCGTTCGCAACCTACAACGAAGCCCTGGCACGTGTCACACAACAGCCATTGTCAAATGAAACAAACGTTTACTTTGAAAATGGGTTGCTCGACGCGATGTTCGAATATCCGATTAGCTCCGACCAGTCCAATTTTTCAACAGACTTAACCCTCGCGCGATTAGGCCTACGAACCGTCACGGTCTTACGCCTTGTATTACCCGACGGCACCGTACGCCCGTTCGAGTATTTAGGAAATCCCGGTTTAGTCAGACTCGACCCGAGGTGGCACCAAGCGGCTTTCCGATTCGTGGCCCTCGGATTTGAACACATCCTCGACGGAATTGACCATTTACTCTTCCTAGCCTGTCTCGTAATTCCATTTAGACGTCTTCGCCCGTTGGTTGCTATTGTGACTTCGTTCACCGTGGCCCATTCGGTGACGTTGATTGCATCCGCGTTCGACCTTGCACCAGCCGCAGCATGGTTTCCACCGCTTGTCGAAACGGCAATAGCCCTCTCAATCGTATACATGGCAGTGGAAAACATCGTCGGGGTGAAGCTTCGCCGTCGCTGGTTAATCACCTTTGGATTTGGCCTTGTTCATGGATTCGGATTCTCATTCGCACTACGTGAAACGCTCCAGTTTGCTGGCCCCCACCTATTGATGTCCCTTCTTTCCTTCAACGTTGGGGTCGAATTAGGTCAGTTGATGGTCCTCGTGGTTCTGATCCCAGCGCTCGGACTATTATTCCGCGTAGTGCCGGAGCGTATCGGCGCCGTCCTCCTGTCAGCACTAGTGGCTCATACAGGGTGGCATTGGATGAGCGAGCGCGCGAGCGCGCTAGCCCTGTTTGACCTGTCCCTCCAGGCACCTCAGTGGAATCTTTCACTGGTGGCAAACGTCCTGCAGTGGGGAGCGCTAGTTCTGGTTATCGCTGGGCTGCTCTGGCTGATGTCCATAATCTTCCCGCAGACACCTGCGGGTAACGGTAAATCACCAGAGCCTCCATCGTCTGCATGACACAGCAGTGATCGTTGTTCCGGTCAAATCTGTAGCCTTACTATGTGGATATCCTGATGTCCGTTGCTAGTCATTTACGAATCCGGGTTGCCGAATACGATCGGAAAATTTACACCTTCATTCCCTACTACCGAGAGATGCTCTCAGTAGCTGCTGGCGCACTTCAGCCGCAGCTCACTTCTCCATTAATCGTCGACCTCGGAACCGGCACTGGCGCCCTTGCCAAACTTTGCCTGGAAGCTGTTCCCGCGGGTCGACTGATTGGACTCGATACGGATGCTGAAATGCTCGCGGTTGCGGCTCAACGGTTGCGTGCAACGCAGCGACCAGGCGTCGAACTCAAGAAAAAGAGTTTCACGCGCGGAGCCCTGCCACGCACCAACTACATCACAGCAGCCTTCTCACTTCACCACATCAAGACCCGTGGATTGAAAGTTCGACTGTATCAACGGTGCATAGAAGCTTTGTACGCTGGCGGGGCAATGGTCTCAGTCGACTGCATGCCACCGTCCCAACCAGACCTACACACATCAGCCATGCAGGCATGGATATGCCACTTGGAACGCAATTATTCCTCCCAGGATGCGACCGGCCACCTCTCGGCTTGGGCGAAGGAAGACCGGTACTTTCCCTTGGACCAAGAGGTAGAGATGTTGTGCAGCGTAGGGTTCAAGGTTGAAATCGTGTGGCGTCGTGAAACATTCGCTGTCATACGGGCTACGAAACCACGGCACCCTTGAGCCGTGACGAAGGTGAAACTATAGTTGAAGGGATGTGGGAGTTTCCTCCAGCGCGACGACGATCGGTCGTCGTCCTAGCGTGCGTCATTTCAGTCATTGCAGCGTGTCGACCAGTACCCAATTCACCGGTGTCCGATCAATCCCAAGACGCCGGCTCCGCCGTACACGGCCTCCGCCGAAACACCCAGAACGTCGTCATTCTATTACTCGACTGTGTTCGAGCAGATCACATTGGCACCTACGGCTACCCGCGCTCAACAACGCCAAATCTCGATGCCTTGGCAGTCGACGCAGTGCTTTTTGAACAGGCTATCTCGCAGTCGAATTGGACCAAGCCATCAATCGTCTCACTCTTTACCGGCACCTATTTGTCCCAACATCTCATTACTGATGGTCGTCTCGGTGGAAGGATTGAAGACGATGGCAGCATACCCACCGGCCACGTGATGGTGGAAGAGTTCATGACCTTAGCCGAGTACATGTCACGTGGAGGATTCGCCACTGGAGGCTTCGTCAACCAAGGACACTTGCCTGCTCACCTCGGATTTGCTCAAGGATTTGACGTGTATGAATCAGGACTCCATGACCCAGAGGTAGAGCAGTTTTTTAAAGCTTGGGTCAATCAGTTAGGTGATCGTCGCTTCTTCGCCTATTTGCATCTACTGGACCTGCACTTTCCCTACACAACACAGGACCATCTCGATATCTTCAACGATGACCTCTCTGAGCGGCCGATGACGCGCTTGATGCAATCTGCAGCCGGAGGCGAGGAAATTCGACGGCGTGCAAGCAGTGGCGGACTCACCCAGGAAAATGTCCAGGAGCTAGTTGGCCTCTATGACGGTGAATTACTCGGTGTCGACGACCGCCTCGGTAGCGTGGTGCGTTATCTAAAGGAGTCGGGACTCTACGATTCCACATTAATCATCGTGACCGCCGACCACGGCGAGGCCTTCCTAGAGCACAACTATTTTGAACATGGTGAAAACCTCCTCTACAGCGAACTGATTCGAGTGCCACTCATTATTAAGTTTCCCAGCCGCCAACACGCAGGCCAGCGAATCTCAGCTCCTGCCCAGCTCATCGACATACTTCCGACTCTCCGAGAGCACTTTGGACTCGCAACGTCCCAAGAAGTTGGCGGCACAAGTCTCATAGGCCTAATTGAAGGCACTGCCACTCCGCACACGGTGCTATCAGAACTCAGCGACCTTGATGGACGGAAGGCGCTCTACTACGGCGGGCGTAAATTCATCTTCCAGGGAAGTGGCGAAGCGGAAGTCTTTGACTACACGACTGACCCATTGGACTTGGTGGACCTAGCTGATGGGGTCGCGCCGGACATCCTCGGGGAGGCTAAAACAGTACTGCAAGAGTTACTCGCAAGAAATGAGGAGTTCGCCAAGGAAATGGCAGTAACCAAAAGGCCTCTAAACCAAAGGGAAATTGAACGTCTTCGTAGCCTTGGCTACATTCGGTGAGGATGACGATTCTCCGGTCCCTGGTCCGACTATAATTCCCATTCACGAAACACGCTAAGAGAATTGCCACCAGCGTCGACGTCAAGGAGAGCCGAGATGCAGTTATTTATGTTCCGGGGTGTCGTCATCACTACAGTTGCCGCCACCGTACTGCTATATCCCACGTCAGGGGTGGCACAGCAAGACGTGGATTGGGAAGCCGTAGAAATTTCAATCCACCACGTTGCTGGAAACGTTCATTATCTGCAAGGTCGCGGAGGCAACATCGGCCTCTCCATCGGCGAGGATGGGGGCGTCATGATTGACGACCAATTCGCGCCGTTGACGGATCGTATTGTTTCGACCATCGCTGAAGTGTCCAACGGTGATATTCGCTTTCTGATCAACACTCACGTCCATCCTGACCACACTGGTGGAAACGAAAATCTCGGGAAAATGGGGGTGGTAATCCTCGCGCACGATCGAGTCCGGGTACGTCTGGCCAGTCGACTGCCTGAAGTCGCTCTCCCCGTGCTGACTTATAGCGACACCGCAACCATTCATCTCAACAGCGAACAGGTGCACGCCTTTCCGGTACCACCAGCCCATACCGACGGCGATAGTTTTATTCATTTTCGTGGGTCCAACGTTCTGCACCTCGGCGATGTATTTCGAACGGTTGCCTTTCCGGTGATCGACACAAACAATGGTGGCACCCTGAAGGGGACAATCGACGCACTAGGTATAGCGATCGGCCTGGCAGGACCAGAAACCAAGATCATTCCCGGTCACGGAGTAGTATCCAGTCGTGAAGATGTCATGGCATTCCGAGACATGATTTTGGTAGTGTCCGACCGAGTAAGGACACTCGTTGCGGAAGGCAAGACCTATGAGGAGACTGCCGCCGCCAATCCCACCGCTGAATACAATGACCAGTGGGGTGATCCAGCACGTTTTTTGACCGCGGTCTATCAGGAGTTGTCCGAAGACCGATAAGGCTACCTCCCGTGGGGAGTTTGCACAGACTAAGAAAGTGAGCCATGCGTAAGACACTCAATCTCGTTTTCAGCGTGACATTGATGACAGGCTTTGGCATCGCCGTGATTCACGCCCAAGAAGACCCGGCAGCTAACGACGATGTCCGCACGCTTGTCAGCCGATTGGAACTCGAGCAGTTCAAGACCACGCTCAAGGGTCTCACGGCGTTCGGTGACCGCCGTCAAGGCACCAAGAGGAATCGAGATGCCGTTGACTGGATTGAACAGCAACTCCAGTCTGTCGGCTGCACGACCACGGAACGAATCGACTACGTCTACGACCCGCCACCCAGAGAGGGAGGAGGGGGCCGTCGACGGCGCCCCAGCGTAGCTGAGCTTAACCAGACCGACGGCACACCGACAGGCGGACGAATTGGCCGAAATGGCTCGGGACCTGGTGGAAGTTCCATCTTTGGCTACCGAGGTCGCACCGGTGTGACGAATGACCCAATGGCTCAACCCGACGAACGGCTTCGTGAGTTGAATAGTGAACCGACAACAAACGGTCCACGGCAGGAGGTGTACTGCACAAAGATTGGAACGACTCGCCCTAACGAGATGTACATCATCGGCGCGCACATGGATGGCCATGGGTGGGGAGAAGCGGCGAATGACGATGGCTCGGGCACCGCGCTCGTTATGGAGTTAGCCCGCATCTTCAACGCCCCGGACGTAGAAGTGGAACGGTCAATTCGCTTCGCACTGTGGAATAACGAAGAGACCGGTCTCAATGGTGCTCGTGCCTATGTCGAGCAAAGGCAAGACCTGCAAGGCCAAGAAAACCCGCCGGGTTCCGGTCGTTTTCCTGAACCTCGTTGGCTCGGCATGATTCAGCACGACATGATGATGTTCGACCATGGGCCACCGCGGGCAGACGGCACTGTCAGCCGTGATCAACGCCGTGAAGCTGACGTGAATATTGAATTCCAGTCGATAGCCGACCTAGCCGATGAAGCACGTGAGTTAGCCTTCTTCTACAAGGCAGCCAACGACGCCTACGCGACCGACTATCCCGCGTCAGTCGGTCCGCATATGACCAATACAGATTCCACTCCGTTCATGAATCTCGTTCCAGCGATAAGCCTGCGTGAAAACGAGCGTGGCGCCCAGATTGGAGCCGGTTGGGACCCCCACTGGCACCAGCCAACAGACGTCTTTTCGACCTTTAATGATGACGATTTTCGCCTCGGGTTGAACGCAGGACAAACTACCCTAGCAGCCATCGCACAGCTGACGGGCGCCAAGATTGTCGAACGGTGAGCTAATTCTTTGTCGACTATAGATTTATAGATTTAAAACTAGTTACACTACCCTGAGTCCCATGCTGGGCCAGGTCCTAATCCGGCTACGCTGTGGCATCCCGCATGTCTGAGGCGAGAACGACGAAACGAGCTTTGGCCCTGCTGCTAGGGCCCATGGTGCTGTCCTGTGGCGTCAGCGTGCTCACGGTTTCAGCNACCGCACAGTCACTCACACCACGTCTCATCAGTAGCCATTTGAATAGCCCCACCCNCCCGACTGATGCGGCACAAAGTATNGTCGAAACCGCCTGTGTCCGTTGCCACAATAACCGGGCAATGCGAGGCAACCTCTCACTTGAAAACTTCAAGGTATCTTTAGCTGCCGATAATGCTGCGGTCGCAGAGAAGATGATCCGCAAGCTCCGAACAGGAATGATGCCTCCTCCGGGGGGGCGGCGACCGGCTGAAGCCGACCTCCTTGGCGTTGCCTCGTCCATGGAAGCGTTAATTGATGCACGTGCGATGGTGAATCCGAATCCTGGTTGGAGGACCTTCCAGCGCCTCAATCGTGCTGAGTACTCGCGGTCGATTAAGGCCCTCCTGAGACTCGAGGTGGACGCTGCCGAGTACCTACCTCCCGACACCAAAAGTGCAAATTTCGACAATATTGCTGACGCCCAGTTACTTTCGCCGACGCTGATGAACAGCTACTTACACGCGGCCAGCGAAATCAGCCGCCTAGCCATCGGCGACCCAAACGCGACAGCCGCTGAAGCGACTTTCAAGGTCACGCGATGGGTCTCCCAGCGTGAACAAGTTGAAGGCGCACCTTACGGCACTCGAGGCGGACTCGCTGTCACACACAACTTCCCGGCTGATGGGGACTACATTTTCCGCGTCTCGTTCCATCACGAAACCACCGGCGCGCTTTACGGAAGCGGCCGCGCCACGCTCCATACGTTGGAAGCTCCAGAACAAATTGAAATTTCAGTGGACGGTGAACGAGCCGCGGTACTCGAAATTGACCGGTGGATGCACGCCTCGGACCCAGGCGGCGTCAATCTCCTAACGGCACCGATCGCCATCACCGCTGGCCCGCACCGGGTTGCAGCCGCGTTCATTCGCCGTTTTGAGGGGCCACTCCAAGATTTAATCTCTCCGCACGAGTGGTCCCTCGCTAGCACTAGTATTGCCGACGCATACGGATTCACCAGCCTTCCGCACCTTAGAGACATGGCCATTCGTGGTCCTTATAACCCAAAAGGGGTATCGGAAACGCCAAGCCGTTTCAAAATCTTCACCTGTAGCCCTAACCTTCCGAGCGAGGAACTCGTCTGCGCTCAGGAGATCATTTCGACCCTAGCGACCGAAGCCTACCGCCGTCCACTGACCGCCGATAACCTCGATGCGCTCATGACACTCTACGAAGCTGGAGCGAGTCAGGGAGACTTTGAAACCGGTGTGCGAATGGCGCTCGAAGGCATTCTCGCAAGTCCTCATTTCGTTTTTCGCTTCGAGGAACCGCCTCAGACGCCAACCAACGATGCTGTGGCTTCAGACAGTTTTATCCTTGACGACCTCGACCTTGCTTCCCGGCTGTCTTTCTTCCTCTGGGCCACTGGACCAGACACTGAGCTTCTGCGTGTGGCAACTGAAGGTCGCCTGTCTTCGTCAAACGAACTCGAGCGCCAGGTGCATCGGATGTTGGCGGACCCGCGAGCGGAAACTCTGTCTACACGGCTCGCAGCACAGTGGCTTCGACTACCCGATCTGGAAAAGATCCATCCTGACGTTCGGACGTATCCAGACTTTGATGAGCAACTCAAGTTCGCAATGCGGCGTGAGACCGAACTGTTCTTCCACAATCTCGTCGAAGAAGACCGAGGGCTACTCGAACTGTTCACTGCGGACTATACATTCGTCAACGAGCGTCTGGCGAAGCACTATGGCATACCAGATGTGCGGGGTAATTCGTTCAGGCGGGTCTCACACGTGGACAACGCGCGCCACGGCATCCTCGGACATAGCAGCATCTTGACACTAACATCCCATGCAATCCGCACATCACCAGTCCTGCGAGGCAAGTGGGTCATGGAAGTCCTATTGGGCAGCCCACCACCGCCACCACCGCCCGATGTACCTGAACTTGAAGAGACTGCTGCCTCCGAGAATGGCCGATTACTTTCAGTGCGGGAACGAATGGAAGTGCATCGCTCGAACCCGGCATGCAATTCGTGCCACCGGATGATCGACCCGATCGGCTTAGCTCTTGAAAACTTCGACGTTACTGGTGCCTGGCGGATCAAGGACAGTGGCGCGCCAATTGACGCTACAGGCGAATTGTACGACGGCACACCTCTCACCAGTCCTGTCGACCTCCGAAAAGCGTTGGTCCGTCGTCTTAAGCCCCTCGTTGGAACATTCACCGAAAACCTAATGGTCTATGCCATTGGGCGACGCCTCGAACACTACGACATGCCGACAGTGCGGAGGATTGGAAATCTCGCTTCCGGACAGAACTATCGCATTTCATCGTTCGTTATCGGAGTCGTGAATAGTCAAGCATTTCGCATGAAGAACATGTCGCCTACCGCCCAAGCTGAATATCTAGGCGGGCAGCCCTAAGTGCCGTAATGGAGAGCGTGAGATGAGATTGATTACTGGTAAACACCTTCCCCGGCGTACATTCCTTCGCGGCATGGGAACCACGATAGCGCTGCCGTTTCTCGACGCGTTTGTGCCAGCAGGTACAGGCTGGACCCGAGGTCAAATGCACGCGATGCCCGACCCTACGCGATTGGTCTGCATCGAAATTGTGCACGGTGCCGCAGGAAGCACCGAATACGGTGCATCAAAAAATCTTTGGGCCCCTGCGGCGGTAGGCAGTGATTTCGACCTGAGCCCAAGCGCAATGAGTCCACTTGAGCCATTTCGTGAGCACCTGACGATTATTAGCAACACAGACGTTAGAGCTGCCGAGGCGGACATTCCAAAGGAGATCGGCGGTGATCACTTCCGATCAAGTGCGACGTTCTTGACCCAGGCTCATCCGAAACAGACGGAGAGTTCTGACGTCCACGCTGGGACTTCGCTAGACCAGATGTACGCCCAAGCATTTGGACAAGATACGCCAATACCGTCAATGCAGTTCTGCATCGAGAACGTGGACCAAGCAGGCGGTTGCGCTTATGGATACTCGTGCGTTTACACCGACACGATTAGCTGGGCAGCTCCTAACGAACCATTGCCCATGATCCGCGATCCACGGCACGCGTTCGATCAACTCTTTGGAGCAGGGGGCACGCAGGAGGCACGGGCCGAGCGCCGGCGCGCGCGTCGTAGCGTGCTCGACTTCATCACCGGGGAGGTTGCCGATCTACAACGGACACTTGACCCGAGCGACCGGCGACGGATGGACCGATACCTCCAGAATATCCGTGAAATCGAACGGCGGATCGAGCGGATTGAGGCTAGAAACACAAGTGGTGAGTTGCGCGAACTACCGGGTGCGCCGGCGGGAGTACCTGATTCGTTTGACGAGCACGTCAAGCTAATGTTTGACCTGCAGGCGTTAGCACTTGAATCAGACATGACGCGTGTTTTTTCGTTTAAGCTCGGGCGGGATGCCTCGAGTCGCGTCTACCCGGAAAGCGGGGTGACGAAAGGTTTCCATCCGTCATCACATCACGGCGGACGAGAGAACAACATCGACGAGTTCGCTCTCATTAACCACTATCACGTTAGCCTATTACCGTACTTCCTCGAAAAACTACGCAGTCTCGAAGAGGGCGAGACGACGCTGCTCGACAAGACGATGGTCATTTACGGTTCCCCGATGGGCGACCCTAACGTACATAATCACAAGCGGTGCCCGCTAATCGTGGTCGGAGGAGCGAACGGTCAGCTCGACGGTAATCTCCATTTGCGCGCCGAAGCCGGCACGCCCATGGCAAACGTCATGCTCACACTGCTACAAAAGCTCGGACTCGAGGAAAAGGAGCAGTTTGGCGATAGCACTGGTGCGTTCTCACTCTCAGCCTGACCGCCTATGGAGACTTGGATGCGAAGGATTCACCTTGCAATAGTGATTGGAATCAGCAGTATCTCAGCAGTCACCTGGGCAACCGCACCTGATTCGCCTGTTGCCGACGCGGCCATGGTGGGAGATGTTGAAACTGTGCGATCACTGATTGCCACGGGCGCTAACGTCAATACCGCACAGGGCGATGGCCTAACAGCTTTGCACTGGGCAGCAAGAAATGGTGATGTCGAGACTGTGTCTGTGCTGGTCGCAGCTGGCGCCGACCCAGCAGTAGTCACTCGGATCGGCTCACACACACCTCTCCACGTCGCAAGTAAAGCTGGAAGCGGGAGTGTGATCAAAGCCCTACTAGCCGCAGGTTCCGACCCAAACGCCATGACAACAACCGGCGTCACCCCACTCCACTTATCCGCCGCGTCAGGTGATACCGAAGCAGTAAGGGCACTTCTACCCTACCAGGACGACATAAACGTGCGCGAGGCTGGGTGGGGACAGACTCCCTTGATGTTTGCGTCGGCAAGAAACCGCGTGGACGTAATTGAAGCACTGCTTGAAGCGGGTGCCGATACCCGAATGACCGGCAAGGTAATCAACGTAACAACACGCGATAAGGTGGACAGAGAGGACTCTCGTGCTCGCCGTGAACGTATCAGTAAGCTCCGCGATCAACTAATGGGAATTGAACGTCAAGAACCAGCCGCGGGGCAACCCGAGCCGGTGACTGAGTCCTCTTCCACTCCGAACAGTGCTTCAACACAGCCCGCTGAACAATTCGAGGCCTTAGCAATTGAGGTGGACCTACAGGAAGAACCAGAACCACTTGGCTATCCCGACCTTGTCGGAGCGCACGGCGGACTGACCGCACTACTGTTAGCCGCTAGGGAAGGTCACGTTGAAGCAACGCGGACATTACTTGCCGGAGGGGCCGATATCAATGGACAAAGCACCTCTGACCGAACTACTCCGATGCTCATGGCGACGATCAACGGACACTTTGACTTGGCGATGTATCTTCTCAGCCAAGGAGCAGACCCGTCCTTGGTAAGTGACGCAGGAGCAACGCCACTCTATGCCGCCCTCAACATGCACTGGGCGCCTAAGTCACGGCACCCGCAGCCGACCGACTATATGCAGCAGGAGACGTCCTACCTGGCTCTGATGAAAGCAACCCTAGACGCTGGAGCAGATGTGAACGCTCGTTTGACAAAGTCGCTCTGGTATACGACCTACAACCGGGACTTGTTAGGTGTTGACCGGACTGGTGCGACACCGTTTTGGCGGGCGGCTTACGCGCTTGATTTGCGTGCAATGCGGATGCTCTTGCAGCATGGCGCTGACCCGACTCTGCCTACACTTAAGGTTCCCGGGCGGAGGCGGCGAGGTGACGACACGGATCACTCGGGTCTTCCACCGGTCCCACTCGGCGGACCCGCTGTTTATCCAATCCATGCGGCGTCTGGTGTTGGTTACGGCGCAGGCTTTGCAGCAAACTCTCATCGGCACGTGCCAGGTGGCTGGATACCCTCCGTGAAATTCCTCGTAGAGGAATTGGGCGCTGACGTCAACGCCCGGGACCATCAGGGCTATACACCTGTACACCACGCCGCGTCGCGAGGCGACAATGAACTCATCGAGTATTTCGTTTCGAAGGGCGCCGAGGTCACTACCGTAAGCCGTCGTGGTCACACAACCGCCGACCTGGCGAACGGGCCGGTCCAACGAACACAACCATTTCCTCACACCATCGACCTTCTTGTTAATCTTGGTGCGACGAATAACAATCGCTGCGTCAGTTGCTAACTCCTATCCCTAGTAACAACATGCTGAAACAGTCGCGCGTATGAAGCGGCGAACTTTCTTACAACTAGCAGGGGCAAGTGTCAGCGCTCCGCTCTTCGGTGGTGGCATAGAGCGGTTCGGTAGCGCTCCGTCCATTCAAACCTCACCCAGTCCCGAGATTGTTGTCGTCGGTGCCGGGGCCTTTGGAGGGTGGACCGCCCTCTACCTTCGTGAGATGGGTCACTCTGTGAGGTTGGTCGACGCCTATGGTCCAGGTAACGCGCGCTCAAGCTCAGGCGGTGAAACCCGACAGATCAGAGCCAGTTACGGTGACCGTGAAATCTATTCGCGATGGGCAATCGAAGCACTCAGCCGCTGGCAGGCACGTGAGGCCGAATGGCGCCGCCGCCTACTCTATCCAACCGGACAGATCACCTTAAGTCAGGAGTGGACCAAGACACTGCAGGATACAAAGACAGTGCTCGACCGGCTCGGAGTCGAAAACGAGCGGGTCGAACGAACCGAACTTGAGTACCGGTATCCGCAGTTCAATCTTGACGGTGTCACCGTCGGCCATTCGGTTCCGAGCACCGGTGTGCTGAAGTGCCGCGAGGGATGCCTAGCCGTGGCTGATGCGTTCAGAGAGAAGGGCGGACAGTTCACACTGGCACGGGCGACACCCGAAAGCCGCGTCGGCAGGCGACTACAGACCGTCACCCTCTCAACTGGTGAAACGCTTGCGGCACAGACCTTTGTGTTCGCATGCGGCCCGTGGCACCTCAAGATGTTTCCAGAGATTTTGGGAAACAGGCTTCGACTGAACCGACGGGCAATCTTCTTCGTAGGTACACCCGACCGCGATCACCGCCTATCCTTCCCCAACTGCCCAACCTTCGTGACCCGCGGTGTCTACGGCTTTCCCAACATTGATGGGAAGGGATTAAAGCTAGGTCCCTACTGGGATTCTGGTCCACTGGACCCGGACACAGATAACCGGACAGTTACACGCGACGAAATCCGACGGATTCATGACTGGACTGACGACGCATTTCCCTCCCTAGCTGGACAACCGCTACTAGAAACCCGCGTAAGCCCACGCACTAACAGCATCGATGCACACTTTATCGTCGACCGGCATCCTGCTCTAGATAATGTCTGGTTGCTGGGCGCCGGTTCCGGCCACGGTTACAAGCACGGCATCATGCTTGGTGACTACGTCGCTCACCGCGTGACCGCTCAAGCAACCGACCCGTTGCTCGACGCAACGTTTAAACTAAAAAATGAGACGTTTGGTCCCTTGGATTGACGAACTGAAAAACTACCTACCTATCGCACAAGATGTAATTCGGTCTGGCGACGTAGCATCCAGCGCATTTCCCCATCCGGCGTAATTTCGGCCTCCTCTTCCAGCGCCATTCGTACCGGTTGGCCGTTCCACTCAGCCACTGGGGTCGTTACCTGGAGTTCAGTCGAGTACCACATATTTGCTATGACAGGAACGTCTCCACGTCCAGGAACGGCCTCCTGGTAATCCCATAAGCCGATCAGTGGACCCGCACCGTGCCCATGGTCCCCGATTGGATGAGAGTACATCGTGCCGTTCAAACCCTCAGACCGCATTTGGCGTAGCACTGCTTGAAGCACCTCATTACCGGTCATACCAACCTTAGTTTGATCCAAAAGGATGTCCTGTAAACGATTCGCCCGTGCGAGCGCTCGCTTCAATCCTTCAGGGGCGTCGGTCTCACCATCAGGTAAAACATAAGCCATATGCTGGGTGTCGGTGTTAAGCCCCATCGCTGTGATTCCAAAATCACAATGCAACACATCACCACGCTGGATCACCGGATCGTCACCCAAGTCCTCTNCTGTCGAGTTACGACGCTGAACACTGACCGATGGCTGAAACCAGGTGTGCAGACCCAGGTCGTTCACCCGCTGACGCATCCACCACACCACATCCTCAGTNGTCGTCACGCCAGGCGTAATAACCAGGTTCGAGAATGCCGCAGAGATGATTTCGTGGACGAAGCCCTGCAACCGGCGGTAGACCTGCGTCATACTCGAGACCCTCATCGCAAGATAGTCGATTGCCAGCCGTGGATTCCGTACCACTCGCGCTTCGAGGTCGGGTCCGAGCGCCGCTCGCATCTGCTCCCACTCACCCGCAGTAAGGCCGTCGGCAAAGTTGTGTTCATCAGATATGTTGACCGCAATGCTTCGAGGATTTCGTTCACGAACCAGTTGAGCAAGCAGCCTCCATTGGTCGGCACCCCACAGCTCTGCTGTGTCGCCAGTTGCAGTCGGAAGCTCAGTCCGGTAAGCCTCATACAACCCGCCCATTGAGGTGCCACCTAAGGCGATCCGCTCCAAGCCTTCGTCACTACCTCGATCAAAGAAGACATAGATGGTCCGNCGGCGAGCAGCGAANCTCGTCGGTGAAACGAGCGCGCGNAATACTGGGTCCTCGTTGTACTCNCGCATCGATACGACCCACATATCCACACCGTGTTCGCGCATAACCACCGGAAGGTTCGTTTCAAGCCGTTCCCTCAGCCAAGCCTGCTGGATGGCAGCTTGCTCCCGAAGAGTGCCAAGGGGACGGGAGGAAGCATAGGGCGGCGTCTGCTGGTCTCGGACAGATGGGTTTTCTCCGTGCGAGGTCGCAGGTAACCACAAGAATCCGACGGCTAGAATGACAAGCAAGAGTGTGCGCAGCATAAACAGATCTCCGAAAATAGGCGCGACTGGATAACGNCGTTACCAATAGNGAGAAAACAACGCTAGGCAACTCAAATNATCGAGCTGCCTCCCGAGCCCCAGNCTACGCCTGANNACCANCCAAGGNGAGCCGATTGGNCAACTCACACCGGTGACGCAAAACCAACGACGGAAAGNATATGATAGCGGATACTTGGAGCCGGCTAAGACGTAGTTTGCCTAGGCCCCGGCTTCACTATCCGGTGTGTGCGAGATTAGGGAGGTAATACGTGGGTATAACTCAAGCGACGCAACGATGGCCAAGAGCGGCAGCAGGGATGGTGACCGTGGCTGCAGTGCTGTGGATGACACCCACAGTCATCGCCCAAGAGCGGACACACACCGGAACCGAGAACGGTGAATGGAGCTACTGGGGTGGTGACGCCGCCAGTTCCCGGTATTCGCCACTCGCACAGGTCGACGCTGAGAATTTTGAGGACCTTGAAGTGCAGTGGGTGTGGAAAGGCGACAATTTCGGACCCACTGTCGACAATATCCTTCGATCTACCCCGCTCTATGTCAACGGGCGACTTTACACCGTCGCTGGACAGCGGCGCACCGTTGTCTCCATCGATCCGGCCACCGGTGAAACGCTGTGGACCTTCCGCGAACCACCTACCAAGCGGTGGGAACTGTCCATGCGGAAGAACTACGGTAAAGGCGTCGCCTACAGTGAGGTCGACGGCCAAGGTCGAATCTATGTTGTGACACCAGCATTTTTTCTTCACGCGCTCGATCCGGATACCGGCCACCTAATCGAAGCCTTCGGTGACAACGGAACGGTCGACCTTCTGGCTGACTTCGGCTACCCGTATGACCCCTATGACGGTATCTCGACGGACATTGGCTACATTACGAATTCATCCCCGCCTATCGTCGTGAATGACACGATCGTCGTTGGCAACGCGCACGAGCAGGGTTACCATCAATCCCGGCGGGAGAACGTTCCCGGACACATCCTGGCCTACGACGTCAAGACGGGCGCACACAAATGGAAATTCAATGTCATTCCGCAGCCAGGCGAATTTGGCCACGAGACCTGGGAATCCGACGCCTGGTCCTACACGGGTAACGTGTCCGCCTGGGCACCACTGTCGGCTGACCCCCAACTCGGCCTCGTGTACATCGTCACCGACCCCCCCACAAACGACTTCTGGGGCGGTGAGCACCCCGGGGACAACTTGTTTTCAACGACGATCTTGGCGATCGACGTCGAAACAGGCGAGCGGCGGTGGCACTTTCAAACGGTTCACCACGACATCTGGAACTACGACAACCCCACCGCTCCAAGCTTGCTGGACGTGATGATTGACGGAGAACGGGTGCCGCTCCTGGTGCAGACCACAAAGCAATCATTCGCCTACGTCCTAAATCGTGAAACGGGCGAACCGATCTGGCCGATCGACGAGCGGCCTGTACCAGAATCAATGATTCCAGGCGAGCAGACTTCGCCTACTCAGCCATTCCCGACCAGGCCGGCGGCCTACGAAATGCAGGGTGTCACCGAGGACGACCTCATTGACTTCACGCCGGAATTGCGTCAACGCGCAGTCGAGATGATGGCCGACTATCAGATGGGGCCGCTGTTTAACCCGCCGCTTCACCGCGACAACGACCTCGGCAAGCGGTCCGCTCTAATCTGCCCTGGGGGGAACGGTGGCACGAACATCCCCGGTGGCACGGTTGTCGACCCGGAAACCGGCATTCTCTACACCGCGTCTATCAAGTCGTGCGGGTCACCATTCCTAGTGCCCGGGGCAGAAGCCGACCTTCAGTATGAAAGTCCAATCGGCACCACTCTCATGGACTGGGCAAGTGGCGCTGGTGCTGGCCCACGCCGCGTGCAGGGCCTCCCGTACTTGAAACCGCCCTACGGCAGGATTACAGCGATCGACATGAATACCGGCGATCACCTGTGGTTCATCCCGAACGGCGACACGCCGGACAACGTCGCGAATCACCCGGCTCTTCAGGGGCTCGATATCCCCAATACTGGGAATACGACGCACGCCACCGCCTTGCTCACCAAGACCTTACTGATCTATGCGGAAGGACGAGGTGGCCGATCGCTACTCTACGCCAACGACAAGGCGACCGGTGAACGACTCGGCACAGTCGAAATTCCAGCGCCCACCAATACCGCCCTCATGACCTACATGCACGGCGGGAAGCAGTACATCGTTCTCCCAGTCGGAGGTCGGGGCTACTCCGGGTCGTTAGTCGCCATGGCTCTTCCATAAGCTTGAACATGAACTTCAATATGACTGTTTTGCTGAGATGGAGACGCTCCTAGTCTCGGCTTCGTAATGTATTAACCATAGGAATCAAGGAGGCTCAATGTATCTCGTATTTCGCACCCTGTTCGTTATGTCGTTTCTCACTGCCGTTTCATTCGGCCTTGCGGCCTGCAATATTCAGGAACCGCTGGTAGACAATAGCGTGACACAAGTCGAGGAATCTGCGTCGATGGAGGAAGGCGCTCTCGCGGCTGTAGTACTCAAGGACTGGGAAGACTTGAAGACTGCGATGATGGAATTCGGCGATGCAATGCCGGCCGAGAACTTCGACTACAAGCCGAAAGAAGAACTACGGAACTTCGGCGAGCAACTCATGCATGTCGCGAGCGCCCACCTTTTCTACATGGGCAATCTCGACACCGACGCCGCTCGGCCGGACCTCGGAGAACCCGTCGAGAAAGTTGACGTCCTCCAAGCGTTAAGTGATTCGTTTGACTTCGGCA
>PBHT01000018.1 GCA_002720285.1 Acidobacteriota bacterium
AACCCCGCCGACGACACTGATTTTCCATCAGATTTTCGCATCGTCGACGATCGACAGCCGACCTGGTCAGACGATGGCACAGCAGTGTTCTTTGGAGTGAAGCCATGGGAGGCGGCTCCAAAAACTGACAGTGACGAAGCTGCAGATAGTAATGACGCGGGGGACGAAAATGATGTCCCTGAAGAAGCTGCCACGGTCGATGTCTGGCACGCGAAGGACCGACGGATTATTCCGATGCAGAAAGTGCAAGCACAGCGAGACCGGGAACGTAGCCTGCTAGCAGCCTGGCATCTAAACGAGAGCCGCTTCGTGCAGCTCGCAACGGATCTCATGGAGGAAGTGTCGCTGATGGAAGGCCAAGCGTTCGCCATCGCGCAACACACCGATCCCTATGCCTTCGATAGCATGTTCGGTCGACGCTGGATGGACATCCACTTGGTTAACGTCAAGGCCGGCACCCGTATCAAAGCCGTCGAGCACGTGCGACATCTCCACGGTAGCAGTGCGACGGGTCGTTACGTCCTGTATTTCAAGGATGGTCACTTCTGGACTTACGAAGTAGCAAACGGACAGCAGACGAACCTGACTCAAGATCTACCTACTTCATTTGCTGATGCTGAATTTGATTACCCGACCGAGCAGCGACCCGCGTACGGTGTAGCCGGATGGGACACGTCTGATGAATCGGTGCTGCTCTATGACCGATATGACGTGTGGCGTGTGGCCCCAGACGGGGCATCATACACGCGCCTCACCAACGGTTCACGGGAAGAGATCCGCCACCGATACGTCGAACTGGAGGATAACACCGACGGTATCGACCTAGCGAAACCGTTTTACGTCAGCGTGTATGGTCAGTGGACTAAGAAAAGTGGATACGCTCGGATCACCGTCGAAGAGAACCCTGAGAGTGAGCGCCTCGTCTGGACCGACAGTCAGGTTGACCGCATCATTAAGGCCACCGATGCCGAGTTGTATGCGTATGTCGTTCAGAGATTCGACGATTCGCCGGATTATTTCGTCAGTGGTCCGGACTTGTCGAGTGCCCGGCAGGTGAGTAACACCAACTCATTCCAGAAGAACTATGCCTGGGGACACTCGGAGTTGGTGGACTATCGTACTCCGGACGGTCAACGTCTTCAGGGTGCGCTTTTCTATCCGGCCAATTACGATTCTAGCCGTCAGTATCCCATGATCGTCTACGTGTACGAACTGCGGTCACAGACCGCACACGGCTACGTAGCACCATCGGAACGACGGCCATACAACACTACAGTCTTCACGAGTCAGGATTATTTCGTTCTCCAACCCGACATCGTCTATCGGGACCGGGACCCAGGAGTATCCGCCACTGAATGCGTCGAGGCGGCGGTCGCACAAGTGCTGAAAATGGGAACCGTTGACCCTCAACGGGTTGGGCTTGTCGGACATTCATGGGGCGGGTACGAAACGGCCTTCATTCCGACCCAGACCGATACGTTTGCGGCGGCGGTGACAGGTGCGCCACTTACCAATTTCTTCAGCATGTTTGGCACCATTCACTGGAACCAAGGAATGCCAGAGACATCCCATTTCGAAACTGGTCAAGCGCGGATGGACGTGCCCTATTGGGATGACATGGACGCCTATATCCGTAACTCTCCCGTGATGTTTATTCGTGAACTTAACACGCCAATGCTCGTGGCGTTCGGCGACGCGGACGGCACAGTCGACTGGCACCAGGGTATCGAGCTGTATAACTACGCTCGGCGTGCCGGTAAACACTTAGTCATGTTGGTCTACGCTGACGAAAACCACAGTCTCCGACGAAAACCAAATCAGGTTGACTACCACCACCGGGTGCTTGATTGGTTTGATCACTATTTGAAGGGCAAGAGCGGACCTGATTGGATTACCGATGGCGTGAGCGTTCTAGAACGAGAACGAGAGCTGCGCGAACGATAGGAGACTTTTCGCTAGTCTCCAGAATGACGACATGCCTAGACCTTTAACGAGGCTTTATTACAGTGGGTCAATATCTTCGGCTCGCTCCACCACTCCCCTTGCTCTCCCTAACGCGAGCCTTCAAGCGCAGTTAAGGCCAACTCCGCCCCGGGGTGAGAGGGCCAACGCTCAAGGATACGATGGAGCTCCACTTCTGCCTCATCGCGCCTGCCCGCCTCGCGCAAAACTGAGGCCAGTGAGTAGTGAAAGCTGACGGTATTGGGCGAGAGCGCAATAGCCCGGCGGACATGTTCGACCGCTTCTTGAAACCGCCCTGCGGCGGCGGCGGCAAGACCGAGATTCTTGTGGGCAGCTGCTAGTTCGGGGTCGAGGTCAATCGCTTCCTGCAACACAACCTCAGCTTCTCGTGGTCGATTTTCCCTTAAAAGCATTTCTCCCAAACCGACGTGGGCTGACGCATGGTCTGGCGCCAGGGAAACAGCCTTCTGAAACGCCTGGCGTGCCTGGGTTGCGTCGGAGACATGCTGACCTAGGAACACATACACCTCAGGATTATTCGGTTCTAGCCTCTGAGCCCGTTCGAATGTACGCTGCGCGAGTACGTTCTGGCCCACCGACGAATACCGCGACACTTGGAGCAGAAGTGACTCGACGTTGTAGTTGTGATCCAGCAACTGGGTCACCCAAGGATCGGGGGCTGGTGCGAAGCGACGAGCACCTTCCGCCCGCCGTAACGCTGCTTCCTTTTCGTGCTGGTGGCCGAAGTGGTCATGCACTGAGGCCAGCAAGCGGTAGACCGCCGCAAACGCATCGGCTTTTGTTACGCCCTCAAGATAGCCCTCGGCCAACTCCCATTCCGACCGGGCCAGCGCCAACCGCGCCAATCCAAGACTGGCGTAGGGATCACCAACAGCCAAAACCAATCGACGTTCGTAACTCGCACGGGCTCGGTCGAACAGTCCTTGTTTAAACTGATTGTCGGCGAGCTTCAACCAAGCGGGAGCATATTCTGGCGCTAGGTCGACCGTTCGCTCTAGTAGTTCCGTGACCGACGTGTTTTCACCGCGCTCTTGCCGTAACACCGCTAACAGGTATAACCATCGTGGATTTTCCGCGTCCTTCGTCGTGGCCAGCTCGTAACACAAAGCGGCATTTTCACCGTAGTTATTTGCGTGGTAGATCTGCCCCAGACGTCCCGCTGCTTGGGCGATCGTTCCCGATTCAGCAGATTCGGCGACAGACCGGCGGAGCACCTGATCAGCTTCCGTGAGCACCGGCACGAGAGCGCTCGGCATCTCGGAGAGTGCTGGTAGGTCCGGTATCGACACAAACTGCCGTTCGACCGGGTTAGCGGAAGAAATTAACCGTGAGGTGCCCCAGACCACCAACACCGCCAGGATTACTAACGCTCCCAGCGCAATTACTCCAACCGAGTAGGGACCCAAGCCGACAACACGACGACGGTTCCCGACGCCGTCGTCTTCCCGGACTCCTTGACGATTCGTCTTCAAGGTGTGATGGGTCGCTCTACGCGTTTTACGTATGACCATACTTTCTGGAAATTACGTTTTAGTTAGGGGCGCACCGAGGTCAGCGCATACCGGATCGGAGCGATACTCCGGAAACAGGAAGCTCAATGGCAGATTCATCTGCCCATATTTCATGCCGTCGGCCGGCGACCGTAGCGTGTAATTAAATAGACAGCCGTCGCCCCAATGCAAGCGACCAACACCGAACCAGCGTTTAAAAAACCAGTCTGCGCATACCACACGAACAGATACCCAAGAGCTCCTGGTAGCAACGCATAGTAGATAAACGGAACAACCGTGAGGCGTATCACCGCCCCTTCCTTTCCGAGTAATCCCACGACAGCCGATGCGGCCACGACGTTGTGCACACAGATCATGTTCCCTGCCGCCCCACCAACGGCTTGTAACGCCACGATCCAAGTTGGGTCGACTCCGATTCGCTGACCCATGTCGAATTGAAATAACGAAAACATCATATTGCTGACTGTGTTACTGCCCGCGACGGCAGCACCAATCCCGCCAATAAATGGAGCGACAATCGGCCAGGCCGAACCCACGAGCGACGCCACCCCATCAGCTAGCGCGATCGGCATTCGTTCGTACCCGGCGGCTCCCCCGTAGCTGTTGATGAATACTTGCACCATCGGAACGGTGAAGATCAGCGCGACAGATGCCGCAGCGGTCACGCGGAGGGATGCTGCCCAAGAGGCCTTATACGACGCGGTCGGAATCTGATGCAGTCCCCAAGTGGCTAGTGACACTACGATGAAAATCGTTCCAGGTAAGAAGAGTGGTTGCACACTAGCCGACACTTCGGTGTCAAAAATATTGGGCCAACTGATTGTCCACGCTTGCAGCCACTCTCCGAGCGGCAGTGTGCGCAGGCGCGAGACAAGCAAAAGTGCCGCAACGAGTACGTAGGGTGACCACGCCTTACGTAGACCCATCGGGCCACGATGACCCGTGACGTCCTTCGGTTGAATCGAACCGGTCCAGTCTGACGGCCAAGCTTCCTTTCGATCGAACTCCCAGGCGTCCTCGGGCGTCGGAACAAAGATGCCACGACGTGCCGCAATGACAACAACAGCAAGTCCAATCAGACTTCCGAGCAATGTTGGAAACTCTGGCCCGAGGAAGTGGGCAGCAGCAAGATAGGGAACCGTCATTGCCAAGGCCGCGAACAAAGCAAATTTCCAGACCTGAAGACCTTCAGTTAACGAGCGATTCTTACCGAAAAAACGGGTCATGGTAGAAACTAGGATGAGCGGGACAAATGTTCCAGCCGCAGCATGCAAAATCGCCACTTTCACCCCTACAAATTTCAAAAACGCGTACCAGTCGTAACCGAGCTGCGCAGCATACTCCTGAATCCTCGGGTCAGCCGAGAGGCCAGTGTTCACTCCGACCAGGATGGGAGTACCAGCCGCGCCAAAACTCACCGGCGTACTCTGGATGATCATGCCCGCCGTGACCGCGGCCATNCCAGGAAAGCCGAGNCCNACCAGNAACGGCACCGCGACCGCAGCCGGGGTCCCAAAGCCAGCTGAACCTTCAATGAACGACCCGAACAACCACGCAATGATGATGACCTGTATCCGGCGGTCTGGGGTGATGTCGGTAAACCCTTGGCGAATAGTCTTGAGGGCACCGCTTTCCTGTAGCGTGTTCAGCAAGAGAATGGCACCAAAAATAATGTAGAGGAGCGTAAGTGCCACGATCACGCCGTTAATCGACGCGGCGAGTACTTGCAGGACAGGCACTTGCCAAACGAATAAGGCAAGAAAGATCGCAGTTGCCAACGACAGCGGCATGGCGCGACTTGCCGGCCAGCGAAGGATGACAAGGAATATCGCAACCGTGATAATCGGCAGTAGCGAGAGCGCCGAGAGGGTGGCCACACTCATGAAGTACCGTCCAACCGTGTTCAACCGCGGGCTGCGAACCCGGTTCAGCGGCCCGCGCGTCGCCGGCTAGAACGCCTGAGCTGTCGAATCAGGTTACACCTCAGACGCACGCAAAGACCGCTTCACAAGATTCTGCATAAGTGGAATCTTGTAGTGGTTGTAATTCAGGGGTCGGGCATCCGCGGCAGCAGCCGCGGCAGCAAGTTCTTCGGTCTCTTCGTTCTGGACTCGTCCTTTGACGAGATTTTCAACCTCTGTAAGGCGGCGGGGCGTGCACTGTACGGCACCGCAAGCAATGCGTGCGTCCTCGATCGTGCCAGCACTATCGACCCGCATCGCGGTTGCTACGTTCACGAGTGCAAAGTCCCACGAGTTACGGTCCGCGACCTTCTCAAAGTAGAAACTGGCCCCGGCCCACGTTTCTGGAATCCTGATAGTCGTGAGGATGTCACCGGGCTTGAGCACAGTCATCCGTGTAATATCCACGGCTGGCGCCATGAAGAAGTCCTCTGCAGCCACGACGCGTTCGCCGCGCACATTTCTGATGACCATCGACGCGTCTAAGGCAACCAACGCCGGCGCGGTATCGGAGGGCGTCACCGCGACGCATCGGTCGGCTTCAAAGATACTGTGTTCCCGGTTCATGGCGACCGGCGTGTCGGCGTAGCAGATGTTGCCCCCGGCCCTGTAGCAGTTGAGGCCGTAGCGATAGTACCAGCACCTTGTGTCTTGACAGAGATTACCGCCGAGCGTGCCGGTATTACGGATTTGCGGACTCGCCACGCGACGGGCAGCGTCCGCAAGCAGGCCGAACCGCTCACGCACCATCGGGTCTCGCTCAATCTCGGTCAGCGTCGTCAAAGCCCCAATCTCAATACCATCGGAGGTCTGCCGGACACCCTTCAGTTCCGCAATACCTTCAAGGTCAATCACTGTGCCTGGCTGCTTCGTGCGCTCCTTGAACCAGCCAAGGCTGTCGTGGCCTCCAGCGAGGATCCAACCGCCCTCGCCTAAGCGCTCCACGTGTTCCAGTGCAGTCTCCAGGTCCGCGGGCTGGAGTAACTCGAAATGCGGCATCATGTCGTTCGCCATGAGAGTTCCTCAGTCGGTGTTCACTTGCAACGGCGTGTGGGACTGCGGACGCTTCGACGCCGCATTTAGAATCATGTCGGGCAGGATTGGTACTCGGTTGAAGTAGTGCCCGCCCAACGCGTCGGAAATTGCACACAACAGAGCCGCACTGGCACATCCCATCAAGGGCTCGCCAATCCCTTTGGCGCCCACTGGGTTTTGCGGGTCTGGCTGGTCCACCGCCTCCGCACCCATCCCAACCGCCACGTCCAAGTAGGACGGCGGCTTGGCCTGATACAGACCAACCGAACGGGGTAGACCGTACTGCGGGTCGTAAACTTGGCGTTCAAGTACAGCCGCGCCGAATCCCATGACCGCGCCGCTTCGAATCTGCGCCGCAAGCCCTTGTGGGTGCATAACTGTCCCGCAGTCAGCAACACCGAGGTAATCAAGGATCTCAAACTTACCGGTCTCTAGGTCCAACTCAATCTGAATGAAGCCAGCGGCAAGTGCCGGCACCATCCCGGTGCGCGGCAGGTTATCCTTGGCAACACCGACCAATCCTGTGCCGGCTAAACCCCGCACGGCAGCCTTCGTCATCGGGTTGAGGTCGTCAGCCATCTCGTCACCGCAGAACTTACCGCCTAGCTGGATGGCCCGTTTGGCCGCCGCCGCATAGGTCAGCCGCTGCGATGGATTACTCCGTCGGAACACCACTTCGTCGCCGATCTCGTAGTCGTCCGGAGCACCGCCCAGGTCACGAGCCGCGATCTCCTTGAGTTTGCCGACGGCATCCATCGCCGCAGCGTAATTTGTGCGTGTCATCGTGAACGACGTGTTACTGCCGAACTGCCCGAGGTTCCAAGGCAGACCGATGCTCGAATCTCCCCGTTCAATTACGCAGTTGTTCCAATCACACTTTAGAACCTCAGCTGCCACCCGTGAGGTCGTCGCATACGAATAGGTGCCCAGGTTGCCAACGCCAGTGTGAATGTGAAGTTTGCCTTCAGGCGTTAGCCGCACTAGTCCATCGAAACCATTCGACCCCGCGGAGTGAAACGCCTGACCAATCCCAACTCCAATCACCTTCGACCCACGCCGCTGGCCGCTCTGAGCTTGCTTCTTTACCCAGTCGAACTTCTCGGCGCCCTTATCCAGTGCTTCTCCTAGATAGGCACTGGTGACGGCCCCTCGGTCTGCCCCATATTGAGAGTCGTGGTCGGGCACATTGACCCGGCGGACCGCAAACTGATCAACACCTAGTTCCCGTGCTGCTTTGTCGAAAAGCGGCTCCATGGCACACGCGATCTGGTTCTGTCCAGGACCACGTTGGGCACCTCGGGGCGGCGTGTTAGTCAGTACTGACGCCCCGCGGAACCGCATAGCGACTGGGGTATAGACAATCGATATCGCGCTGGCCGCGGCCGACATATCACCGAATCCCCCGTTCGGACCGTTCTCCTGGACTACATAGAGGTCGCAGGCCAAAAGCCGACCATCTTCCCTGAACCCCAACTTGAGGCGCCCTTGGAAACCAGGTCTAGCCGAGCCGATGGCATACTCCTCGGCGCGGCTGACCCGCATCATCACTGGCCGTCCCGTTTTCTTCGCCATTAGGGCGGGTATGACCTGAGTTGGGTAGGCAGCACCCTTCGACCCAAATCCCCCGCCACAGTTCTCACCCACGTATACGATGTTGTCCAGTTCAAGCCCGAGGTATCGGGCCAGACCCGGCAAGACGAAACTCTGGCTCTGAGTAGATCCATAAATGAAGCATTTCTCATTCTGCCAGTAGGCCATGGTCGTGCGGGGTTCCATTGAGTGATGCGATGTACCCGCTGTCACAAACGTTTCATCGAGCACGACCGCAGCGCTCGAAAAGCCTTCCTCGATGTCGCCGTACGACCACGTCGCAGTCGGCTCGCCCATCGGCAGTTCACCATCGGCGGGCGCGTCAAAGTCTTCAGTAGTCCACTTAATTTCTTTCAGTCCCTCACCTGATACGACAGTGTTGGCACCACTACGAGCATTGGGACCACCAGGACGAAGACTCTCAAGCGGGTCAACGGTAAACGGCAACGGCTCAAGGTCAACCTTGATCTTCGCAATTGCTTCTTCGGCGAGCGTTTCGTTAACTGCCGCTACCGCCAGGATCGGTTCGCCAACATAAAGCGGCTCGTTCGTCAGAATCGGATTACCAGGCTCTGGTATCTGCGGCACTTCATCGGCCGTCAATATCGCAATCACGCCCTCCATCGCGAGCGCGGCAGAAGCGTCAATGTTCTGCACACGCCCATGAGGCATCGGGCTAGTAAGCAGCCGACAGAAGAGCATCCCTTCGGCACGGAAGTCCTCCGCGTATTTCGCACTCCCGGTCACCTTCCCACGGACGTCTGGCGGTGTGAAGTCTTTACCAAGTAGCACATTCGCCATCTCAGGCCCCCTTTGCCGCACGCATGACGCCGTTTAAATAATGATCGTAGGCACCGCACCGACAAAGGTTGCCCGCCATTGCCTCACGTGCTTCTTCACGAGTGGGGTTTGGATTGTCCCTCAGCAGCGCTACACCCGCCATCACCTGTCCCGGAGTACAGAAGCCGCACTGCGGACCAAGCTCATCGATAAACGCTTGCTGCANCGGATGCAANTCACCTGACGAACTCTCCAGCCCTTCAACGGTCGTGATCTGACGGTCACGCACGCGGTGCGTCAGTGTCGAGCACGAGTAGTGCGCTATGTCATCAATCAGAACAGTGCATGCACCACACTCAGCGCGGTCACAACCAAGCTTGGTCCCGGCCAGACCGAGCTTGTAGCGAAGAGTCATC
Source organism: Acidobacteriota bacterium (assembly GCA_002720285.1). Lineage (GTDB taxonomy): Bacteria > Acidobacteriota > Vicinamibacteria > Vicinamibacterales > UBA823 > UBA11600. Next base: position 9,277 of record PBHT01000018.1, read on the forward strand.
GCAAGCGTTTCATTCGGCAGCACATCCACCCGGCGGGTCTGACCGTTCACACGCAGCGACAGAAGGCGCTCTAGCCCCCCCGCCTGACCCGGCGCCATTTGTGCCCAGGCGGTTGAAACATAGGCAACACTCGACACCGCCACTCCTGAGGCAATCACACCCTTGATGAACTCCCGCCTCGAAGGGGCGACAACGGCTTCGGGAAAACAACAATCTTCTCGGTCGGCCATGGCTGTAAACTCTCAGTTCCGTACTGGCTGTTACGATACCTGCTAAAATAGGGGTTGAGGTTACCACACTGTGGCACGGGATGAGGCCATTCGGCGGCTTTCAGCCGACCGTTTNGAGCCGATNCGCCGTCTTAAACCGCAGAAGTGAACGNCCAGTAGCAACTGCCCCATCAAAACNCTGGTCCATACTTGAGACNGCCGGNCTCGAGCGCTNTNACCCGCGCCGACCGGCNTAAGGAGCCCCCAGAANCGGAAAGAGCGAACNGTCATGAATCGTGGAGNTAAGCGGATCTTTCAATTNTTACTGCCCGTTGGAGTCATCGTTGCCGCTGCCCTCGGGGCAAGCACGATGGTNTCTTTCAGACCAGAAGCACCGACACAATCACCTNCGGTAGTTGCTCCGCTAGTGCGGGTCGTTGAAGTAGGTTTGACGACAGTCACCCTCACNGTCAGGAGCCAAGGCACGGTCGAGCCACGTACTGAGAGCCAACTTGTCCCCGAGGTCTCAGGGCGTATCGTTGAAGTGTCCCCGTCATTTGTTGCCGGTGGCTTCTTCGAAGCGGGTGACGTNCTNTTCAAAACNGACCCGCATGATTACGAGCAANCNCTCGTCCNGCNTGAAGCAGAAATTGAAAGNGCNCGACTTCGTATCCTCCAAGAGGAAGCCGAAGCTGAGGTCGCTCANTGGGGNTGGGATCGAATCGGCAGTGGCCANGCAAGGNCCCTCACACTTCGTGAGCCACAGATCGCTAGCGCACNAGCNGNATTGGCCGCTGCTGAGGCCAACCTCGAAACCGCCCTACGGAACCTAGAACGGACNGAGGTGCGCGCACCCTACGCAGGCCGAGTCCGTGAGAAAANTGTCGACGTCGGTCAATTCGTGACTCTGGGTGCACCNGTGGCTANGATCTACGCAGTTGACGCAGCCGAGGTCCGNCTTCCACTTCCCGACGACGACCTCGCCTATCTGGANCTCCCTCTAAANTACCGAGGGGANTNAGGTCGTGTCCGTGGNCCCGTGGTGANCTTNCGCGCGAGCTTTGCGGGTCGAATCCACGAATGGCAAGGCCACATCGTTCGCACCGAAGGCGAAATTGACCCAAGAACGCGGATGGTTCACGTCGTCGCTGAAGTTCCNGACCCCTACGGTCGCGGCCCTGACCCNGCCCGCCCGCCCTTAGCTGCGGGCATGTTTGTTGAGGCNGAAATCGNGGGACGGATAGTTGAAAACGTGGCGGTTGTGCCGCGTGCNGCACTTCGCNGTTCNGGTCAAGTGCTCATCGTGGATGCCAACAGCAGGCTCAGGTTTCGAGACGTTGATGTGTTACGGGCNACGACCAACGAGTTGTTCATTCTCGGTGGTCTGGANGCGGGGGATCGCGTAAACATTTCGCCGCTTGAAGTTGNANCNGACGGCATGGAAGTGACAACGAGTAGTCTTCGGAGCAAGAATCCCCCAGTGAACGTGAACATCANTAATNAGGAAAACCCATCATGAAGGGAGCTATCAGTTGGTTCGCACGNAACCCNGTCGCTGCCAATCTGTTGATGGTTTTGATCGTGGCTGGCGGNTTATTTACCGCCCTTACGGTTAAGCGCGAGGTCATGCCGGAGTTTTCCCTCGACATGATTACGGTGCAAGTGCCATATCGCGGTGCGGCACCAGAGGAAGTCGAGGANGGTGTGTGCATTCGCGTTGAAGAAGCGATTCNGGGNCTTGACGGNATCAAAGAGGTCACATCGACCGCTAGTGAAGGCTCAGGGCNGATCACAATTGAGCTTGAGGCTGGTGCCGACGTTCGCAAGGTGTTAGATGATGTGAAATCTCGCGTCGATGCGATTGACACCTTCCCTGAAGAGNCTGAGAAGCCGATCATNCAAGAGATTACCAATCGNANNCAAGTGATCAATNTCGCTGTTCATGGTCATNTCGATGAAGTCAGTCTAAAAGCGTTGGCCGAGCGGGTTCGGGACGACATCACGGCTCTNCCCGGNATTACNCANGTCGACGTAGCCAANGCCCGNCCCTACGAAATTTCAATNGAAGTCTCCGAAACATTACTGCGCCGNCATGATTTAACGTTCGATGAGGTCACACANGCGGTGCGCCGGTCATCNCTCGACCTGCCCGGCGGNTCCGTGAANACGGATGGCGGNGAGTTCTTGCTGCGAACCAAGGGCCANGCCTANCGCGGGCACGAATTTGAAAACCTGGTGNTCCTTACCCGAACTGANGGTAGCNATCTAACGTTGGGCNATATCGCGACCGTGCTTGACGGNTTTGAAGACACCGTCCAGTTCTCANATTTTGAGGGCGAGCCAGCNCTCATTGTCCAGGTCTACCGCACTGGCGAGCANGGTGCAATCGACGTGTCTGATACCGTCCGTACCTATGTGGAAACCAGTCAACCTCGGATGCCCGAGGGGGTCTCNTTAACCNCGTTTGGNGACCAGGCGCTCATCCTAAAGGATCGGCTGAACTTACTCGTTAGAAATGGCCTCACCGGATTCGCCCTCGTCTTNATTGTCCTAACGCTGTTTCTGAGATTCAGTTTGGCGTTCTGGGTCAGTCTCGGCATCCCAATTTCGTTCCTTGGTGCCCTCTGGCTCCTTCCTGGNCTCGACGTATCGCTNAANATGATGTCGCTCTTTGCTTTCATTGTCGTNCTGGGAATNCTGGTTGACGACGCCATCATCGTNGGCGAGAACGTCTACGCACATCAACACCGCCACGGAGACCGAATGCGCGGCGCGATCGAAGGCACCAACGAAGTTGCCGTGCCGGTGATNTTTGCAGTCCTTACCTCAATCGCTGCGTTCGCNCCGTTGCTGGTGGTGCCAGGCATTATGGGNAAGATGATGGTCACCATGCCGCTGGTGGTCATTCCGTGCCTGTTATTTTCCCTAATCGAATCACAGCTGATATTGCCCGCTCACTTGGCGCNTGGAACACCCCGCCCGCCNCGAAACACTTGGGCTCAACGGATGCGGAACCGGATTGATAGCGCACTTAAACGGTTTATCGATCGGGTTTATCGTCCGNTACTCGAACACGGCATTCAAATGCGCTATTTGACGGTGGCCATCGCCATTGCCNTCTTNCTGCTCACTGGCGGTCTTGTGGGAGGCGGCTGGGTCCGCGTNGTCTTCATGCCGCCCGTTGATGCCGACTACTTGTCGGCNTCGGTCACCATGCCCCAAGGNACACCGGTTGAGGTNACCGAGAGCGCCGTGCGCCACTTGGAAGANACGGCCGAGATACTCCGGACGGAATTCAGGGAAGAAAACGGACGAGANCTCTTTCAGTATGTCTACGGTCTAGTTGGTAGCAGTTCGCCGAATATGATGGCCAGCCCGATGGGGTCTNGCGACCAGACNCGTGGNGCCTCTCATCTCGGCGGCATCTTCATTGAGTTGNCNGCAGCTGACGAGCGCGGNATCGGNAGTGCNGAGGCCCTNAANCGCTGGCGTGAACTGGTNGGNANNATTCCCGANGCCGTNGANGTGAATTTTGACGCTGAACTGTTNATGGCAGGCGGTGACCCNATCAATGTGCAACTCACNGGCTCGGACATCGACGAGTTGCGAGCCGCCAGCGACNTGGTNAANACNCAGTTAACANNATACGCTGGCGTNTACGATATCGCCGACTCGTTTCGGCAGGGCAAACAGGANATTAAGCTAAANATTGAACCNACTGCGGAGGTNCTCGGACTATCTCTCCAGGACCTCGCCCGCCAAGTCAGGCAGGCNTTCTACGGTGANGAGGCACAACGCATTCAGCGTGGNCGCGATGATGTNCGGGTGATGGTGCGCTACCCNNAAGCNGAACGNCGGTCAGTTGGCGATCTCGAAAATATGCGGATCCGGACTCCCGATGGNCAGCAGGTCCCGTTTTCGCAGGTCGCTCGNGTCGAACCAGGCCGNGGCTTCGCATCCATTAAGAGGGTTAACCGACAACGGGCTCTCAANGTCACNGCAGCNGTGGACGAAACAACCACCACAGCNGGTGACATCGTTGCCGANCTAGATACCCGCNTCCTGCCTGAACTCCTNCTGCCATTCCCGGACATCCGNTACTCCTTCGCAGGNCAACAGACTGAATTGCGNGATTCAACAANCGGCTTGACACAAGGCTTTATGGTGGCCGTGCTGTTCATCTATCTNCTCTTGGCTGTGCCTCTCAAATCGTACTCGCAGCCNCTCATCATCATGNCNGCAATTCCCTTNGGACTTGTGGGCGCAACGTGGGGCCANCTCATCATGGGCAAGGACATTAGCTTGTTGTCGATGTTTGGCCTNGTCGCGCTCGCTGGCGTCGTNGTCAANGACAGCCTTGTCATGGTGGACTTTATCAACNGNTTCCGTCGCCAAGCCGGNANCCTGACTCGTGCCNTACGTGAGGCAGGGGTCGCCCGCTTCCGGCCGATACTGCTGACTTCACTGACGACATTCTTCGGATTGCTACCACTTATGCTGGAGACCAGCNTGCAAGCACAGTTTCTGATTCCNATGGCTATNTCGCTTGCCTTCGGCGTGNTCTTTTCCACCTTCATNACGCTCATACTGGTGCCCGCCGGCTATTTCATCATTGANGACCTCAANGNNCTCTTCCGTACGCAGTANGATCTCGATTCCCTAGCGACGGAACCGAATGTGAANGTTGGNCTCGAAACAATNGACCGNTGAAGGTTAGAGAACGTTGGTGGGNACAANTCGGTCGTNGACTTTTCTCCGAAANTCGGCACGTGGCTNCNTGCCAATATTGTGCGCTTTAGCCATATCCTTCACACTTCTGGCAGCCGACNNTCAATCGGTGCTCNCNCTTGGCCGNGCNGCNCTTGAGAATCGGCAATACCGAGCAGCCATNACCCATCTTGAAGCNNNAACTGCGGCAGTCAGNGGATGTTCCCGAAGCCTTCTATTTGCTCGGNGTGGCNTATTGGGGCGAGGANCGTCCGTATCCCATNTCCGCTGACCNAGCGATTGTCNCGCTGCAAACTGCNATCGAACTCGACCGCGATGGACCTNTTGGAAGACTAGCCCTCGAACACCTTGCCTCGGTTTATCTAAGAAACGAANGGATGCCCGAGGCGCGGCGTGNCTATCAGCAACTCCTNAAGTACGAGATGCGAGAGGAGNTTGTTCTCCTNTATCTCACNCGGATNGACGAGATTGACCTNGACACCGGTCGNTANGTNCCNACANCGCANAANCCNCGTAACGCNCGNGGAGAGGTCATNGCCAANGTGGGNCCNTTGGGNATGCACACGAATCAGTACTTTGAAAAGGGCCNGCACACNTGGGACCCAGTCAAGCACGTGAACTACTTTTCTCAAGCGATTGAAGCCGACCCNACACTNTTTCAAGCGTATAACAACCTNGGGGTNGCCCTGATGCACCTNGGNCGATGTCGCGAGGCCGTNCCTTATTTCGAGCAAGCACTACAGGTNTGGGACACGANCCAACCAGCATCGGCTGGTANTTATNCTGAACCCCATGTNTGGAGACTCCGCTGTNACCTCGAACTNGGAGACCTAGANAANGCTGTTGGNGACTACGAGGTGCTCCANACGATTCCTGAATACAACTTCTTNGGCACGCTNTANACGATTCAATTNGCGATTGCAGCNGGTCAGGCAGAGAACGCGGTCCAGCCACTTGAGCANGCNCTNGCCGAAGACCCCGATAANGTCGAAGTGATGCAGACGCTGGCCTATGCATACGCNGGCGTCCGCCGGNTTGACGACGCGGCCGAAATGATGNNTGAGGCNNTGNCAGCGATTCCGCCNAANAGNCCCTTCTTNCGTCATTTTGTCGGACCCTGGACNCANCAACTCAAAGCGTGGNAGAGCCAGTAANAGTTCNGNGGCGCNNAGNCNGATGCTACAAANCCGNGANNNCTATNTCACAGCGATGAANTCGATCTCGACNGCCGCNCCGATNGGNAGTGCCGCAACGCCNACAGTTGAGCGGCTCGGTTTAACNTCCACATCNTCNAAAAATTGTCCGTAGACNTCGTTTAGCGCCGGATAGTTGTTNATATCGTCAAGATAGACNGTGGCACGCACNACGNTGNCCTTNGTCAGNCCNGCTTCAGTNAGNAGNCNNTCAAGATTCGANAGNGCCTGNCGNGCTTGAGCCTGTANACCNTCGTGCAGGCTCCCNGTNTCGGGGTTNATCCCCACNTGACCNGAGAGNTAGACNGTCNCNCCAGAATCNACNCCAGGCGAATACGGTGCGAGCGGCCGTGCGCCACCGTAGAGTCCNCTNTGNCCTGNCTGGGCGCCAAGACGAGCCCCGAATCCGGCCCCTGCAATAAAGACCACTGTAATTCCCAGTGCAAATACCGTTACTAAATACCCACGAGAACCTAGCATTACCTCACCTCAATTGTTTTGATCACTTTAGACACGGAAACACGTCAGACCGGTTATCGGCGACGTGCCACAAGCGGGCTAGGTTATCAGAAAGGTCGGGGGGGCTGTGCTAAACTGACGTGTTCCCGTCAGTGAACTTGGCCCGGCCATCCATGGTGAGTGTAGCTCAAGGGTAGAGCGCCGGTCTGTGGCACCGGATGTTGGGGGTTCGAATCCCCTCACTCACCCCATCATATTTTCCTACCGGTGTTTGACCTCTTCGCCTCGCTTTGAGTCTCAAGAATTTCGGAGTCGTAAGAGACGCACCTTCAGTAAGAAGGTTTGGGGAAACAACTCCCATTCAGTGGATGACTTCGTCCTCAACATACTCAATATGCGGGATATCCAACGTGCGAACAGCCTCAATCGCAGCAACGATGGTCTGGGCGTCGCGGTCACCATCCGGCCTCACACGTAGCCGTTTATGAG
>PBHT01000019.1 GCA_002720285.1 Acidobacteriota bacterium
GGCGTTACACTGATATTCTCAAAGACGGTCATGTGGGGAAACAAACCGACCCCCTGAAACACGTAGCCAATGTGCCGTCTCAACTCGTGTGCCGGCAGAGCACTGATATCGGCTCCATCAATCCGCACCAAACCGTCGGATGGCTCTACCAGCCGGTTGATCATCTTCAGCGTCGTAGTCTTGCCACATCCCGAGGTCCCCAACAACACAACCACCTCGCCCCGATTAGCCCGAAGCGAGAGACGATTAACCACGACGTGCTCACCATAACGTTTCGTCAGAGCTTGAAGTTCAATCATCGGCGCTCACTACAATACGACTAGACCTGAGCCAAGATACGCAGCTGGTTGGTAGAAATCGGTTTTCGGGAACCGGGCGCCACGTCGAAGGACCCGACGGCGGCATCTCTAAAAAATAGTAAAAAGCCGAACGGTCAGGACGACCGGTTACGACCGTTCGATCCATTCAACGAATCGCGGTGGGTGTTCATCGGCAACAATCATTACACGGGTAATCCTACCGCTCTCCTGAATGAGCTGCTTCGAACTCTCCCGCGCTTCGTCAACGGTAGAGTATCGCACGGCCACCAGCGGTGAGTTGGTCGACCCCCCTCTGACAGTTGGAATCAGCTTAAACATACAGAGTCACTCAACGATAGATCATGGCCACCCGGTCCACACAGCCGACTTTAGTGTACCTGACGGACACCTCATAATATCGAGACTCTCGTATCATGTCGACCGCTTGAGACTCATGAGTCTACTTCAGACACACGAGATCCGAGCACTAGATCTAAAACTCTACCGTAGCTTGCTATTCCGCTCGATACGCGGTTGGCGCGTAGATAACGGTCGTAAACCCAACTCGCCTGGCGACGCACGACTGGCATCGATTGTCCAAGTCGATCACGAATCGCGACCAGGTCGCGAGCTGGACCAAGTTGGAGTGCCGCCGTCACCTCGCTCCGTGTGTCAGTGTCCAACTGACGCATTAGGTACGGGTGGAGGAACAACCAAGCGCTGTACTGCACCGCTGCATCGCCTGATTGAGAAGCCAACCAAGCGACGAAACTAGCTTCAGCCTCATCAGCGTATCCTGCAAGATGGGCCCATTCATGAAGAACGATAAACGGGCGTTCATAGGGCAGAACGTCAGAATTAATGAGTGTCTCAAGTAGAAACGGATCAGTAAAACCATCGATGGCAGCCTGACGGAAATAGAAGCCGAACCATGACGTCTTGGGACGCGCCAGTCGCGGCTCGGCGGACGCCGGTAGTTGCTCCTGTGCGTACCGGAACGGCTTGGCGAGCACCTTCGGAACAGATTCGAGCGTCGGCCAGGGCCTAGCCTGGGCCAACCCGTGTAGCCGGTTCAACCGGACAACCGATTCGCGAGCAAGGGTCTCGAGTGATGCCGGTGTGATGCGACTAGTGTCAAAGTCGAGCTTGGATTCAAGCGATTCCCGACGGTAGTTGAATCCCCAACAGAGCATAAAGACGATATAGACAAGCGCCACAACAACCGCTACTTCCCGAATCACCACCAGAACGACGACCGTCCTACGCACCATCGAGGAACGTCTAAATATCACTATGCATTTGGCTATCAAAGCAACTACGAAGCCAATCACTAAGAAATCAAACAGAGCAACTGGCACCTGATTTGATAACGATGTAAACACTTGCTGAATAATCGGATAGAGGCCCCGGGAATAGGTACGCTCAACACAGGCTTCAGAGGTTGGTCCAACGGCAACCACCAGGGCCAATGTCAGGATTGTGAGGCGCCAAGCCAAGTGTAACGGCCCCGATTCAGACTGAGAGTTTGTTTCCTGATCCACAGCGTCAAATCCTCTGCGCCGTCTCTCCCGTTACACTCGCCACTGGAGATGCCGCCCCGTCGGGCAGTCTTTCCTGGGGTAGCCCTTTTGGGAACCAGAACGATGAGATGACTGCGGAGCCTGCCGCGAACGCCCCAAACATAAATACTCGCTGCAAGGCAGCGGTCAACTGTTGTGGGCTGGCATCACCGCCGGCAGGAAGTGACACAACCACAATCGCGCCCATCGTGGCTACACCAATGGCGCCACCGATCGATCGAGTAAAGTGACCCAGCGACGTCGCGATTCCGAGCTGGTTACGCGGTACCGCGTTCTGGACAGCCAGGATCAAGGTAAGAATGGTCATGCCCATACCCACGCCCATGATCGCAAGTACCGCGCGTATCATCCACATGGATGCCCCTATATCAATCTGCGATAGCTGAAAGAATCCAAAGCTCACACACGATAAGCCGGCAAACACCATTCGCCGGTACCCAACTTTCATAAGCACGCGACCGGTAACAATTGACATCAATACCCACCCGAGGAGTAACGGCGTGAGCGCTGAGCCAGCGTCAATGGCACTTCCACCCAACGCCGCCTGCACGAAAAGTGGCACAAATGAGATCGCGCCGAACATCGCCACGCCAACTAGGAACCCGCTCAACATCGCTGGCCCAATAACCCTATCCCCGAAGAGTTCAAATGGTATCAGTGGGTCCGCAGCGCGACGCTCAACATGTATAAACGCTACCGACAGTATTAAGGCGCCACCTAAGAGCGTTCCGAACCTCCCCCAAGCAAACCCTTGGCCACCGGTAGCCTGTCCAAGAGCCAATAACAGCAGTGTGACAGTGCCACTCAGGAGAAATGCACCGCGGTAATCAATGCGAGGCCGAGACGATGGGCGGGGACTGACGAGCGCACTACCAACAGCCACCGCGGCGATGAAAGCAAACGGGATATTCACGAAGAAAACCCACCTCCACGACAAGGAGTCGGTGAGATAGCCTCCAACGAGTGGTCCGGCAATTGACGCGATTCCCCACACGCCACTAAAGAGCCCTTGAATCCTCCCCCGCTCACGCATGGTGTAGAGGTCACCAAGAATCGTCATCCCGAGGGGGAGAATGCCACCCGCGCCGATTCCCTGGATTAGCCTAAAGACGACGAGAACAGGCATCGACCACGCCACACCGCACAACACCGAACCCAGCAGAAAAAAACCTACAGCCCCCATATAGAAGAGTCGTCGACCGTAAAGGTCAGAAAGCTTGCCCCACAGCGGCACCGTAACTGTCGCTGCCAGAAGGTACGCCGCGAATACCCAGCTATATTGCGTGAGGCCACCGAGTTGCGTAACTACGGTTGGCATGGCCGCCGCGACGATCGTCGCTTCAATCGCAGCCAAAAAATTTCCGCCGAGGACCCCGCACGTCACAACCATCCGTCTGGTGATCCGCACGGAAAGTTTGTCAAGCATCTGCTAACCGCCGACACAATCGATCACTGCCCATCCCAATCCTTGGAGAAATCGGCATCTGAAGGGTCATTAATTCACGGTGTATCACCATCAACACCCTAATGGTAAGCTGATCCCTCTTGCCAATCTAGAGCCGCACCTCGGGAAGATTTGGTGTCCGAGCCAACGCAGGATAGGATCACTGCGAGGAGTTGGAATGTCTACTGAAGAAAAAGCTGCTGGTCGAACGGTACATTGCGTTAAGTTGCAGAAAGATCTGCCTGGCCTCACAGAGTCTCCTTGGCCCGGTGAACTAGGCAAACGGGTCTACGAGAACGTCTCCGCTGAAGCGTGGAAACTCTGGGAAGAACGAATGAAGATGATTCTCAACGAATACCGACTGATGCCCTGGCAAAAGGAAGCCCAAGAACTGGTCGCTAAACAAATGGAGGAATTCTTTTTCGGTGAAGGCTCAGCCCTTCCACCAGATTTCGTCCCAGAACAAAGTAAGGCTTAGGCCTCTCTTCACCTGCCGCTTCTCGATCGCACCCACTTAGTTCTTCCTACAGCAGCGGAATTTCTCTATCAACTTCAAAATGGAGCTGCTGGTGCGCCTGACGTACGGCGGCGATTACATCTTTGGACGTTTGTCCTCGAGCGAAAATGAAACCCAAATAGCTTGCACCTTCAGGTAGTGGTACAAGCTGCTGCCCTAACTTGGCAGTGATGATTACATCGTCAACCCCTTCTACTGCTCTCGCTAGTTCCATACCAACTACTCCCCTCAAATGACCGCTGCACGGAATAGGGATCATCATTACTGCCGATGCTCCAGGCGCACAGTCAAACGTACACCCGGCTTCGCCTACGGCTTGCCGGAGCAGCACTTCTTCATACTGGCAGGAATGCCCCGTGGAATCCGTGCACTGAAGCACCTTGGCACAAAGCCCACCGATCGGTCGTGCCGCAACTTCCAAAACGACAGGTCCGTGCGCGTCAAAACGACACTCGGCGTGGACTGGACCATGACGGAGTCCAAGCGCACGAACAGCTTCTGCGACTGCATATTCAACCGACGACCGTTCATCAGAGCTCAGTTCTGTGGGCCTTGCGTAGATCGTTTCCTCAAAGAACGGCCCTTCAAGCGCGTCGGGTTTATCAAAGATGGTCATCACGTGGAGCCGTCCGTCGCTGACTAAACCTTCAACCGCATACTCAGCGCCGTCGATGTATTCCTCAATCAGCACCAACTCGTTTGATGGATCGCGAAGTGCACGCAAGTCTGGCCTTGACAACATTTGAGCAACCCGTGCTATTGCAACATCAAGTTCCTTTTTATCATTGGCGCGGATCACTCCTCGGCTACCCGACAACGTGAGCGGCTTTACAACCCTGGGAAAACCGAACGGTAACGCAGGACAGCGCTCAATCTGCTCAAGTCGCAGCACGTGAAAAGCCGGCACCCGAAGTCCTTCGCGGGACAAACATTGCCGATAGCGAAGTTTGCTGGCCGCCAGACGAGCGCCGGCTGCACCGTGGCATGGCAATGCTAACGCCTCAGCTACCATCGATGCCAAAATCGTCGGGCGATCACCAACAGCTATCACCCCTGTCACCGGACGTCCGGCGGTCGCATCCAGGACACGCTGAAGCGACATTCTTTCGTTGTGAAACTCCACCGGGATTGCTTCATCCCGCCACGGATCGTCAAGGGTGTGGCATCGATCCGTTGCAAAAGCAAGGTCAAAACCTAGTCGTTCAGCAGCATCGGCGAACGCCCGCACTTGATAGCTGGTCGTCGTAGCGAATAGAAGTATTCGTGACATCACTGCTTAGCTTCGTCGCAACAGCTAGAAGAGCGCGAACTGCTCCTCAGTCGGTTCAGCTCAGCAATACCAAGGTTCATTAAGGTAAGGGATTGCCACACGAGCCTGGGTATTCCTCGCGAGTGGTGGGCAGTGCAATACAGCCCGTTCGTGCGCTAGTGTCCAAATCTCCTCAAAGATCGCGCGCCGAGATGCCGTCCCGTGTTGACCGACCAAGGCAATCACCTCGGCTTGGAGTGCATCGACACGGGGGTCCGCATGACACCAAGAATAGGAAAGCATGTTCTTGTCGAACTCTCCTACAACCTCAGCCACCTCTTTATGGGTAAGCAAACTTGACCCTTCAGGTAGTAATAAGCGGATAGCCAGTTGGATCGGGGCGACTGCATCGACGAGATCGAGTGAAGCAATGGCCTGAAGATACGCGCAGTAGCTCTCAAGTGTCGTCCACGGCGTGAACGCTACAAACGTTGGTGTTAGAACGAGTCCCGCCGTTCGGCATGAGGCTACGGCTCGCGCAATGTCTTGTGAAGAGTGTCCTTTGTTGAGAATTTCTAGAACATGATTGTCAAAAGATTCAACCGCACTCGTAACAAACGCACATCCTGTATCGCGTAGCGTTGCTAGATACTTAGCGTGAGCCAGTAAATGTTCAACCTTGATCGTCACGTCATAGGTAAGGTCAGGATACGTATCAGCTAAACGCTGGACGACTTCAATAGCGTGAACTGGGCCATTGAAAAAATCAGGGTCTCCAAAGGTGATGTGACGAACGCCCATTTCAACTTGATTTCCGATGTCGGCCAGAACAATGTTGATTGGCACGACCCTAAACCGCCCCTTGTAGACCGGGACGATCGGACAATGCCGACACGTATGCCTGCAACCGCGGCTAGCTTCTGTGTATCCGACACATCTAGTCGACCCGGTTGAATCGTGTAAGGTGGCGTAGCTCGTGGGCGGCGGTAACCCCCGTCGGTCCGGGACCTTGAACGCAAGATGCGGTAGCGCAGTGTCCGCGATAGGCTGCGGTGGTGGCGTGCCTTCCCTCAAAGCGATCGCCAGCGCTTCTAGGTCTGATTCAAATTCGGCACCAAGTACTGAGTGCGCTCCGAGGTCACGTAGGAGCGACTCGTTGAGCATCGCGTAGAGCCCATAGCCGCACAGGTGTGCCGACGGATTGAGACTGCGAATCTTTCTGATCACCGGTACCGCAAGCCGCGTCGCCATATGCATTGGTAGAAAAAAGGCCACTAACTGGGCCTGTGTAACTGAGTCGTCCCGTAACCGCTCACGGGCCAGATCGACACACGTTACTTCGACACCTGCATTACGTAGCCAAGCTGCTGGCGAAGCTAGGCCAAACGGCTGCCGGCCCATCTCATAGGTCGCAATCAAGAGTGCACGCATAATCAAAGTCAATTATTGATTAATTTAGCGCTTGCCTCAGGATGGCGCAGGAAAATCGGTCGTGCTTGGTCGTACAGTCAAACCCACAACCACGAGCGCTAGAATTGATAGAGTCAGGGCTGGATAGACCGTCTCAAGACCGAGCGGATACTCCGGGACACCATCAACACTGTGCCGCAGACCGACGATCTCCCAAACTAACGTGGTAGTCATACCTACGAGAATCGACCACACGCCTGCGGAACGTGGTATGCGCGGCCAGACCAGTGCGCCGAGCAAAGCCGGCGTAATGCCAGCCCCGTACATTGTGTAAGCCCAAAGCGCCATCGCCAAAATTGACGGAAAAAAGCTTCCGATCACGTAACCGACGCACCCCAATACCACTACAACCAGTCGGGTGTAAAACAATAGCTGTCGGTCAGCGACCTTTGGATTTATAAAGCGCTGATAGACGTCACGCATCAAATTCGTTGCAGGCGTCAGGAGAAAGCTGTTGGCAGTGGAAACGATTATCGCCGCAGCCCCACAAACAAGTAGCACCCCAATGCCCGTCGGTAGAACTTGCAGTGCAACATTGATCACGACCGATTCTGAACCCTCGGGACTCAGACCTGGCACAACAACGCTACCGAGTACACCAACCGAGTCAATTAACGTCTCGACGACGATCGTGCCAACAATCCAACCAATCACCGCTAGGCGGGCCGCTCGCTCGCTTTTTGCAGAAAAAAACTTCTGGTACATATTCGCTTCACCGAGAAGCAAGAACAACGTTGGAAAAAAAAGCGCTAAAGCCGCCTGCGGCGATAGTTCACCAAACAATGCGACATGCTCTGGTTGCAGCGATGAGAAGGTCGTTGCAAGTCCGCCACCATCAGACACGAGGAAAACCACCGCTAGGACTACACTCACTACCATCATCACGCCATTCCCAACATCGAGATAAGCAATCGACAGCATTCCTGCTAAGGCGGTGTAAGTGACGCAGAATGCGGCGGTCATCAGTGCACCGGTCGCCGGTTCAATACCAGCCACCAATTCCAGAAGTTTTCCGCCTGCGCGGAACTGATAGGCCGCAATGGTCGTATAGGCCATTACCGTTGTAAGAGCACCAAGAAGGCGAGCGGTCGGCCCATACCGTAATTCGAGGATGTCCGGAACAGTGTACTGCGCGAGCCGGCGCACGCGAGGGGCAATGAAATAGACCAATGCGATACCGACCCAAGCTCCAGCTGACTGCCATAGTGCGGGGAACCCTACCCGGTAGCCCAAACCAGCACCGGCGAATAGACTGCCAGAGCCGATCCATGTAGCAAGAAGGGTGAAGACAAGCACACGAGCTGGTAAAGCGCGGTTGGCAATCAGAAAGTCATCGGCCGTATGCACCTGACGACTCTTCCAGGAACCAACGACAACTAGCGCGGCGAGATAAATAATTATGGCGCTCAGAAACATAAATGGTCGCGTGTTGACCTAGAGATTCTCAAAAGCTACGCTCTACGATTGTCAAACCGTATTTTGAGACCAGCCATCCGAATGTTAACTAATCCACTATTAGAGGCGTGATTGGAGGCATGCACTACCTGAAGAAATCGTACGGCGTCACCAAGTGCTTCTCAGTCAAGATCAAAGTCGCGCTCAGGCCTAGTCACCGGTTCGTCGGTCGCTTTACGAAGGGCTTCTTCAAAGCGCTTGGCAAGTGCATCGCCACGTGTGCGCTCATCAGTAACCGATTGCTGGAACACCGCTTCTCGACGCGCTGCCTCCTCATCCAGAATCCGATCGGCTTCACCCAACTCGACCTTGTCCTGACGTTCCGGCTCGCTGTGCCGTACGACGCGCTTTAAACCCACATCGATGACGAGTGAGGCGGTACAGCAAGGACAAACCAGTTCGAGCTCCGACGTGAGGTTAGTCATTTGTGAACCCTCCCTACCATCGCGCCTACGCTGTCTTTTCAGCACCAATCGTGACGCGGTAGTCACCGCCCATTTAGGCGAGACCACATGATATCTCCTACCCTAGCCGAGGGCCATGTCGTGACTCTATTCTTGAAATGGTGGGAATACCGTGGTTGGAGCGAAATCCAAAATGAGCCCCCTAAAAGAACCCCAAATTTCGACTCTCATTACCCGAGACGACCAAGCCCCAAGACGGCAGGACTATATGATTCAATTAAGTATGGAGAAGGTCGCACCAGCACTGCCGTGATAACCCAGCAGGTGTTGTCTCAGCCTTCTTCCTCGTAGCCTTCTTCCTCAGTTGGACGAGGACGGGTTGAGGGACGAAGGGCTTCACGGCGGTCATACACTGCCAATCCTTCGACGTGGAACGTTAGCGTGCAAGCACTCGCTTTACGTTCCACAACAGCTAGGACAGGACTCCCCGCCACACCAGCCCGAAATGTGATCCTGCAACCACACGATAAAGTTGCGTGGTGGAATCCCTTTAACGCCGTATTAACTTCGGTGCTCATGAATTCGCACTCAACCGCCTAGGTTGGCAGCCGATGCGCAGCCATCATACACCAACGGCTGTTCGTCTGTGTGAACTGGAATGAAAAACTAGGATGGAGAACGTTGACAATCAGAGCATTGCGCGGATTTCTCGCTCTACCTGGTCCTTCGTGGCTAAACCCATGTGTTGCTTACATACAGTGCCACTCCGGTCGATGTATAAAGTTATCGGAATACCCCAAACAGGTCCGAGCGCTTCCTTGACATCGTCGCGGCCAAGACCCACAAGCAGCGGATAGTTGACCCCGTATTCGTCAGCAAACGGCTTCAACTTCTCGATCGGATCGTCGACAGACAATCCGAGCACAGCGAGACCTTGGTCTCCGTACTCGTTCTGTAACTCGACAAAACTGGGAATCTCAACCTTACAGGGACCACACCAAGTCGCCCAAAAATTAAACAGAATGACCTTTCCCCTATACGATGCTAAATCGACATCATCCCCATTCATATCTTGGAGGGTAAAATCGAGGTTCGCCGGGCGGGCATCGGGGTCGCAAGCCGCCGTGTCTACGGCATCAGCCTCTGACCACACGGAGGCACTCAACATCTCTGCTGGAAACACCGGAAACGTCAGAAAAGCCAAGGCCAAAGACGCTCCGACAGCTGCCATCCATCGCCACTTCATAATAATTTCGAACCCTCGTTTAGGGGGCGCCGGTAACCCCAAGATTGCCCTAAGAAAGCCTAAAAACCGCAACCGGCCTCGGTGCGTCTAGTTATTTAGCATGCTGACGAATAGCACACCTAGAATCCCTAGCAGACAAACTCACTAGGCCTCCCGTAGTCGCTACAGTAACATATGTCAGCGTTGGCGTTGATAGTCGGCGTCAGTCCCCAAATGAGCCACGAGGTAAATCTTATGCGTATCCGCAAGGGGTGTGAACTTCGCGTCTCCATGAGCGCCGGATTGACACTGCTCTTCCTCTTTTGTCTGGCGCTACCTGCCATCGCACAAAGTCAGTTCATTCCCTACTACGGAAAGGCCAGGGTGAAGTATGACAACTTCGACTGGCAGATTTACACAACTGATCATTTCGAAATGTATTACTACCCCGAACTTGAACAGCACCTAGAGCGAGTGGCGGGCTACGCTGAAAGCGCCTATCAGCAGGTCAGTTCAGATCTCAGACATGAGTTGGCATTTCAGATTCCCCTCGTGCTATTCAAGACCCACAGTGAATTTGAACAGCAGAACGTAATTCCAGCCGACATGCCGGAAGGCGTTGCAGCCTTTGCCGAACCACTTCGCAACCGTATGGTTCTGCCAATCGATGAGCCTCCCGATGAACTCTACCGGCTCATCACCCACGAACTCGTCCATATCTTTGAGTTCGACATCATCCCCCGCGGTGTCCTTCGCTCAGATGTGCCCCTCTGGGTCGACGAAGGGTTAGCTGATCACCTAGCAGGGGTATGGAACCCACTCGACCTAATGATGGTCCGCGATGCGGCGGTCTCCGACATCGTACCCAAAATGACCGAGCCAGATGAATTCTTCGGATTTAGTAGCCCACGGTTACCCTACAACCTGGGTCACGCGGCCTTCGAGTTCATTGAGGCGAGAGAGGGTAAAGAAGGTATCCGTCAATTCCTATTGGCTCTCAGAACAAATGTGATCGGTGGTGGTAGTGACGCGTATCAGGAAGGCCTCGGTCTCTCCGCCGAAGAGTTCGACATCGAGTTCTCGCGGTACATCAGAGAACGGTTTCAGCCCTTCCGCGATCGGGAACGAGCGGAGGACTATGGAACCGACCTAGCACCCGATCCAATGCGATCCGAGTTCATGGCTGCCTACTCCGTTGAACCGGCACCGTCGGGGGAACTATTGGCAGCGGTAGCCACGAACAGGAAAGACCGTGAGCTTGACATCATTCTCATCTCTGTTCAGGACGGTAGTGTCGTCAGAAATCTAACTCCGGGATTCTCGCAGAACGATGGTTACGACTACATCTCTATTCCTGGCGCGCGGTGGAATACCGTGCCGTGGATGTCGTGGTCACCGGCAGGCGACCAGTTGGCCTATTTCGTGCGCAAGGGCAAACGTAAGACGCTCATCATTAGGGACGTTGTCAGCCGCCGTATCGAACAACGGCTCGACATGACAACCGTTGACGAACCCGAATCCCCGGACATCTCGCCTAATGGCCGCCACGTCGCGTTCTCAGCACTGCAGAACGCCACGGGTGACATTTACACCATTGACTTGGTCACAAACGAAGTTCGGAACGTCACAAACGATAATTTTGCAGACTATGCGCCCACGTTTTCCCTAGACGGACGGTCTTTAGTCTACCTAGCACGTGTTAACGGCAACAATAAACTGTTCCGGGTGGACCTCGAAACAGGAGAGAAACTGCAATTAACCTTCGGTGCCCACGACGAAACGGCCGCACAGTTCATTGATAGAGACAAGATTGTGTTCTCCTCTACAGCGGTCGACCCACTGCAGCCTATCGACCCTGACGTAGCCCGTGATGGCAACATCTTCAACCTGTGGACACTGACCCTGTCAACAGGAGCACTTGAGCAGTACACCGACGCCCTAAGCGGGAACGTCTCCCCCGTCGTACTAGAAACTATCGACGGCCAAGAGGTTGCGTTCGTCAGTTACAACAAGGGCAATTACGGTATCTACACCACGAAAGTGGAAGAACCACTATACATGGTGGAAACCTCAGATTTTGGCGCCCCTGGCCTGGTAATGGATTTCCAAGCCCCCTTATCGCACACCCTCATTAGGGATAACAGTCGAGACAAGGGCAGGTTCGAGAAGATGGTTCTCGAAGGTCGGCCACCGGTCAACCTTGGGGTAACGAATAGCGGCGACCTTTACGGCGGTTCGTCTCTAACGCTCACTGACCTGCTGGGCGAACAACAGTTCAACGTGTATGCAGCATCAATTTCGGAATACCGGACAATGGCAATGTCGTATGTGAACCTTGCGCGCCGATTGCAGTGGGGCACGCAACTCTTCTCCCAGACTCAATTCTTCTTCGGCACGCCGACTGGTTTATCGTATGGGCTCTTTAATCGTGACGACGCCATTGCAACCACCAGAATGCAAGGCGGCACAATCTTCGGTATTTACCCCTTTAGTAAGTTTCGACGGCTGGAATTGTCGGCTGGCGTAGCAAATTTCCAAGAGCAATTTGGTAGCCCTCAGCTACAGGCAGCCTCTAACCAGGTACAGGCGGATCGATTTGGCACCACCATCTTCCGCAATGGTACCTTCGTGCCTTTCAATATCGCCTTTATTCAAGAAACGACAGTATTTCGCGAATTCGGGCCGGTATCAGGTAATACGATGCGGCTGGGCTTCGAATACGCACCGAAATTTGGGGACACACTTTCGCAGCAGAGTCTTGATGGTGATGCCCGTTACTATCTCAGGCTGGGAGAAACCGGACTATTAGCACTGCGGGCAAGAGGTTTCAGGAGCTTTGGTGAAAGTCCAAACTTCTATTTCTTTGGTGGTAATTCTGAATTGAGGGGTTACGACTACCTAGAATTTGTCGGCCACAAAGCATTCCATCTGAACGCTGAATTACGGTTTCCACTGGTCGAAGCGATGTTGACGCCGATCGGTATCTTGGGCGGCTTCCGAGGGGTGTTCTTCGCTGGTGTTGGTGGTGCTGCGCTCAACAGCGACAGCTTTACTCCATGGACTTCCTCCCCGGAGACATTCACGCCGGTAATCGGACTCAAATACGACAATAATTTTCAGCCTCAGCCGGTCTACGCTGCTCCGGTCCAGGTCAGCGGCTTCAGATTACGAGACGCGCGTGGCTCCTACGGCTTTGGCCTTGAAACCATGGCGTTCGGCTTTCCGATCCACCTTGATTGGACGTGGCGAACTCTTTTCAACGAGGCCTGGGAGAACTATCTTTTCGCCGGAAACGGTGGTAGTGCAAAATTTCGTGAAAGCCGATTCAATTTCTGGATAGGATACGATTTCTAGATGCGGTAGATGGGTAATTTACGAAGTTCCTTCACTCCCTTAACAAACTTCGGACATTTCAGCAGGTCTCTACTGGTCGGGAGCCGATGAAGTGACAACCAGCCATCTCCAACCGCGACAACCGGAAGAGTCGGCCACTGAGACAGTCCACGTTGTCTTGCCCAATGACGCCAATCCGTTAGGTTTTATGCTCGGCGGGTCCGTGATGCATCTGATCGACCTCGCTGGGGCAATTGCCAGTCATCGCCACACCCGGAGCCGTGTCGTAACGGCGTCAGTTGACAGCGTAGAGTTTCTACATCCCGTTAAAGTTGGCGATCTACTCATTCTCAGGTCACGGGTCACCTGCGCGTTCCACACATCACTTGAGGTTGAGGTTGAAGTAGTCTCCGAAGAATCCTTGACAGGTATACGACGTTTGACGAGCCGAGCCTTCCTGACTTTCGTTGGAGTCGATGAGAAGGGCTGCCCCACCCCGATTCCACCTCTTCTCATTGAATCGGTCGCCGACACTCACCGTGCCGAGATGGCGCGCGCGCGCCGAGCCCAACGCCTCGAAGCCCGAGGACGGCTGGCCTCTGATAACTTTTCCCTGTAAGAACTGTTGCCCCTCTAAGAAATATCTTTGAGGCGAACGACGCTCTCTTCTAAATCGATCGCTACCCGGTACCGGCTAAGAAAATTGTGCCCAATAATGCCACCCACTTGGAATCCAAGGAGAGCACTGGGCGCCTTCAGGTCAAGAACAACGACCGGGTAGTTTGGAAATGTAATCGTATTGAACATCAGGTCAATACCGGGCAATAAGAACGCGCCCGGATCCCAACCCGACGACCCGAATACCCGAAGCGGAAGATGTCTTACGACTGGCCGGCGACTCAACGTGCTAGCAGTATGCGAGCTAATCGAGATCACCTCACCACCCGTATCCACAACGAAACTCGCGTCTTGATCGTTAACGGTTCCTCGCACAGTCACTAGCCGATGCTGACGCAACGGCAACACAACGTCTGCAGGATCCCGCGGAATCTTTCGACCGATCGTCAGCTGAGAGCGTTCATAGTCAACCGTGAGTGAGAGCCTAGCAGCCAGGGGTGAGAAACTCTCGACTTCGCGCTTGGGAATCCCGGTTAAAGGCGGGTTCTTAATGAGGGTTGGCACGTTCTCCATCTTAAGCGAACCAATCTCAATCGAATCGATCCAGCCGAGCTGCAAGCCGCGGAGGCCAACTTCGCCAACACCCGCACTCAAGGTGTACACAACCGGCTGCACGTTGGACGCTCTCGCTACTTCACGTGAAACCACCGTCTGCTCAGCACCAGTGTCAACCACGAAGTCAATCTCACGATGTCCATTCACACTCCCCTTTACAACAATCTTGTCCCGGACGAGCCTGAACGGCACAGTATGAAGCTGCCCAACAACGTCAGGTTCCATATCAAACGGAACCCGACGCCCCAAAGAACGTAGAAAGCGAATCTGGGCACGAGACCAAGCCGCTCGCTGACTCTGGTCCTTGTGCGGAAGTAAATTGACGTAGTTGCCAAACGCAACAGCCGCTTCCTCATAGCGATGCATCCGCTTGTAGATGGTGCCGACTGTGTGGTGGAACTCTCCGTCACGGGGCGACAGGGCTAAAGCTTTCTGCGCTGCCTCAAGCGCAGCATCATTTTTGTTTAGGCTCATCAACGACTTACCAAGTCCATGATGGCCGCGTGCAACGGTAGGGTCCCTTGCGAGAACATCGAGAAAGAGCTGTTCGGCTTCGTCAAACAGACCAGCTGCCCATAAAGTATCGCCATACATCACAATTGCAGCTGGGTCGTTAGGCGCCTCTGCAAGGGCTGCGTCGGCCTCCACCCGCGCGTCAGCAAATCGGGCCAAGCGCAACATCGAGAGCACCGTCCCACGGCGCGCTCGAAAAAGCTGTGATGCCGTCGCGCCCTCCTTTGCTCGTGTGAATGCCTCAAGCGCTTCAGGAAAACGTTCTTCTGCAATGAGCAAATCAGCTAACTGAAGTTGGACAGCGCTATAGGTAGGGTCTGCGCTCCGGCCAGTAACAACCGAAAGCGCTACCAGAGCAGCGGTGACCGCAAGAAGTGGACGAAGACCGATGTGCATGAACCCTCCGAAATGCCTGGGGGATCACTGGCAACTGCTTGAAGCAACTAAAGCACCGTCAGATGAATCAACGCGTATCAGCAACCGAAAGATAAAAAGTGTAAAACAGAAACCACATTTAGACCCGGATGGCTACTCAAGTCAGCGCGTGTAATGCTCAATAGGTACGCCGTCGTACATCTCATTGACCCGAAGGATCTGACTGTCTCGGCTATAAGTCCCGAGCTCATAATCCTCACTCATGATCAAAGCCTTGAATGGTTTCGTAGGGCAGACCTCCGAGCACAAACCGCAAAAACTACAGCGTGACAGATTAAAATCAAAGTAATCCAAAATCTTAATTTTTTGCCCAGGTTCACGATGGCCACCAAGCGAAATCAAATCGTCTGGACACACCTTGGCACACTGATCGCAGACGATGCACGTCTGCGCACCAGTCTCAGGCTCAACCTGAAGCCGCAACAAACCACGGAATCTAGCCGCAACGGGACGCCTCTCGGCTGGATACTGGAACGTAAAAGCAGGCTGAGGCGTATACTTAAGCGTCACCAAAAGCCCCTTCACTAGATCGATCAAGAAAACCGTCCGGAAAAAGTTTTTCAGCCTTTGCACAACACTTACCCTCGGTCACCCACAAGCACAGGTTCGGTCTCCCCGACCTTGATAACCCTTGGCCGGCGGAGCACGGTGTTTTCCTTGCGGATCTTGTCTTGCAAACGCATTAAACCGTACAGCAGCGCCTCGGGACGCGGCGGACATCCTGAAATGTAAACGTCGACCGGGACGACCTTATCAACACCCTGCAGCACACTATACGTCGGAAATGGACCACCGGCGTTTGAACAACTGCCCATGGAAATGACCCATTTGGGCTCCGGCATCTGATCGTATAGCCGACGCAGCACCGGTGCCATCTTCTTCGTCACGGTCCCTGCCACGATCATGAGGTCCGACTGGCGCGGCGAAGCCCGAAAGACCTCCGCTCCAAACCGAGAGATGTCAAACCGGGACGCTGATGTCGCCATCATCTCGATCGCGCAGCAGGCCAAACCGAAACCCATCGGCCAAAGCGAGGACTGCCTCGCCCAGTTCAAAACCTTATCTAGGTTCGTCGTAATGATGTTGTCATCGAATCGCTGATCGATCAGCCCCATCAAGATCTCCCGCTTCGCCGCTCCACCTGCCGATACGCTGCCATCGTGAACAGCCTCTAGACCCCTGAACTACTTTCCCTCAAACCACCCTGCATCAATATCGATGTAATTGGTCCATTGCTCAGGCACCTCATCGTTTGCAAAGATCGCCTCAACTGGACAGGCCGGCACACAGGCACCACAGTCAATACACTCGTCCGGATGGATGTAGAGCTTGGTCTCCGCCTCGAACTCCGGTTCGTCTTTACGTGGGTGGATACAATCGACCGGACAGACGTCAACACACGCCGTGTCTTTCGTGCCGATGCAGGGTTCACAGATGGTATAGGCCATGACGTCCTCCGTAAATTGATCAGCTGATCGTACAGAACTCCTTGCTGAATTTCAACTACCCTATACCTATCGGCCAGAAGAAGAGTTTGAACTAGGCCTGATTTCGATCCTAGCTGTAGCACTAAACGAAATCGTCTGGCCAAGTTACAGCATTACTTGCCAGTGAATTTGGGTTTCCGCTTCTCTAGAAATGCGGTCGTCCCTTCCTGTTTATCATCCGACTGATAGCAAAGCGCCTGCGCGAGCGTCTCAATGAGCAGTCCAGAATCGAGATCGACGCGTGCGGACGAATTAATGACCAACTTCGCTAGTCGTGCCGCTAAGGGCCCATGACGGAGCACACGACCGGCAAGTTCCCTGGCCGTAGCATCAAGTTTGTCTGCTGGAACGACGGCGCTCACAAGTCCAATCGAAAGTGCCTGCCCGGCATCAATGATCTCTCCAGTCAGAATCAGATGTTTTGCGCGTCCCAGGCCAACGACCCTCGGTAGACGCTGAGTCGCTCCAGCACCGGGAATAATTCCCAATCCTAGCTCAGGCTGACCAAACATTGCCCCCTCTGAGGCAATCCGCAAATCACAGGCTAGGGCCAGCTCACACCCACCCCCGAGTGCGTATCCATTCACAGCAGCAATCGTCGGTCGTGGGAAACGCTCAACAGAAGAAAAAAAAGACGAATTAATCGCTGCCAAGCCCTCATCTCGAGTCCGAGTTCGAAGATCATTGATATCAGCACCAGAAACGAACGCTTGGTCACCAGCGCCGGTTAGAATTAGCGCACCGACAGTGTTGTCGGTTGCCAAATCTGCTAGCGCCGCCTCCCCTTCGCGCACAGTTTCGAGGTTTAGAGCATTTCGCACCTCGGGACGATCGAAAGTCAACTCCGCTACCCCGTCGTTCACTGACACGCGAATATTCTTGTAAGTCATAAATCAGTACTCGTAGACGCCTCTTCCCACCTTCTTACCAAGTCGACCGGCCTGAACATACTCAACAAGTAAGGGACACGGACGATACTTCTCTCCGAGTTTGGCGTGCAGAAATTCCAGCACACTTAACCGAGTATCAAGCCCTACAAGATCCACCAACTCGAAGGGGCCCATTGGGTGATTCAATCCCAGTTTGAGCGCTTTGTCGATGTCACGAGCCGAAGCGATCCCTTGCTGCAACATGTAGAAAGCCTCATTGCCAATCATCGCGTTAACACGACTGGTCACAAATCCCGGCGACTCTTTAATCCGCACGGTCTCCTTACCCATCTGTTTGGCGACTTCTTCAATTACGTCCATCGTTTCTGGTGCCGTTTCAAGGGCACAAACGACCTCAACAAGTTTCATCTTGTGGACCGGATTGAAGAAGTGCATCCCCGCCACCCGCTGCGCACGCGTGAGGGCACTGGAGATTTCCGTAATACTTAGTGCCGACGTATTCGATGCTACGATGGCGTCGGCCGGAGCATGGCGCTCGACCTCCTGGAAAACCGATAACTTCAAGTCCATCCTCTCCGGGACAGCCTCAATGACCATGTCAACACCACTAAGGGCAGCCGAAAGGTCAGTAACAAAGTCGAGGCGAGCACGGGCAGACTCAAAGTCATTCGGGCTTAGCTTGCCAAGCTCGACCGCCTTAGCCCCGATGGCATTAATCAGCGAACGGGAGCGCTCAAGCACCTCCTCTGAAACATCATATAGTCGGGTATCGAACCCACCCATTGCCGCCCCGTACGCAATACCGTGACCCATCGTTCCGGCACCGAGCACTACAATGGAACGGATCATGAAAGACTCGCCAGACAGGTGAAGCGCTCGAGAATCGGAAACTCGGCGCACCAACTCAGTAAGGAATCCATATCGGGTGAACTAGGCCATGAACACAGCAACTTCGCTAAACCACAGCACGAAAGGATCCACGCTAGCGTATGGGAACGCCCTCGAACCGTCAGCTACGCCTCAGTCCGAACGTACTCGAAGTCAAGCGGCATCCGATTGATACCTCTACGAGGTGGAGCGATGTAATTGGCGAATACGCCAGGCTCGTAGATTGGCTCAACCATTAGGCTCTTCAGATAATCCTTGTCGGCCTGAACCGGCAACCAGTCAGCCCTACGCCGTTCCCACTCCTCTGCCGACACTGGGTTGCCTTTCGGGTCAAAGTAGAAATCCGAAAAAATCCCAATGCTTCGACCGAACTTCTTGTCGGGTAGGTAGAGGCGGTCGGAAAGACCATGCTGCTCCAAGAGCTTGTTCCAACGCTCAACGCCCGCTTGGCAATCGCCGACATACCAGTCGCGCAAAACCTCATTCATTGCGTTACGCATAGGGACCTCGTGCTGGGAGAGCCGCCCGTCTTCATAAACCTCCATGTCAAAGACCGCATCCGTAATCTGATGGTCCTCGTAAGTCTCTTCCCGAGCCCTTCCCTTTAGCCCGTTGGCAAAATACGAAGCTGCGTTACTAGACACCTCGCTACCGTGAAGATCGAGACTCCGACTGAACCAAAAATTGAGATGTCGTTGGATCATCTCCAAATCGATCCCGCCTTGTCGACGCACATCTTCTGCTAGGCCTTTGGATTCCTTCATTAGTTGACAGGTCCGTTCGAGAATACGGGAAATCCCGGTTTCACCAACGAACATATGATGAGCTTCCTCGGTGAGCATAAAACGCGTCGTTCGAGCCAGAGGATCAAGCGAGCTCTCTGACAGTGACATGAGCTGGGATTTGCCATCACGATCAGTGAACATCGTGAACATGAAAAAATCTAGCCAGTTGTCAATCGGTTCATTGAAGGCCTCAAGAATACGTGGCTTATCCTGATTCCCGCTCGTTCGCAGAAGTAACTCCTCGGCTTCGTCTCGCCCATCGCGTCCGAAGTACGAGTGCAGAAGATAAACCATCGCCCACAAGTGACGCCCCTCCTCAACATTCACCTGAAACAGGTTACGCAAGTCGTAGAGACTCGGGCACTTCGCTCCGAGCTGCCGCTGTTGCTCCACAGACGCTGGCTCAGTATCACCCTGGGTAACGATGAGGCGTCTGAGTTGGTTGCGAAACTCTCCTGGCACTTCGTGCCACACCGGCTTCCCAAATGAATCACCGAAGCCAATCGTTCGGTTAGGCTCAGGGTCGGCAAGGAATATCCCCCAGCGGTAGTCGGGCAACTTTACTAACTCAAAATGTGCCCAGCCGTCTGAATCGACACTGATCGCTGTCCGCAAATAGACCTGATGGTGGTTCTGGAATCCTTCTGGTCCCATGTCGCGCCACCATTCGAGATACTTCGGTTGCCAGTGTTCAAGCGCCCGTTGCAAACGCTTGTTATCAGCTAAGTCAACGTTGTTCGGAATACGTTCGGTCGAAATCATGCGTGCATACCTCTCAACTGACTCCTATGATCACCACCAGGAGAGCGACGAGTTTACGTTCGCCGCCAATCGAACTCCGGTCTACCTTCGACGCCGTATGTTTTTAACGCACCTCGTTCACCCACGGCGTTGGGACGTTGGAAAATCCAGTTCTGCCACGCTGATAAGCGACCAAAGATCTTCGTTTCAAGCGTTTCCGGACCAGCAAATCGTAGGTTCGCCTCCAAGCCGGTCAAAGCGTCAGGTGATAGCGATGCCCGGCCTTCAATCATCAGGCGTAGCTCATCATCCCAGTCCAATTCGTCCGGTGTGAATGAAACAAGCCCAGTCTGGAGTGCTGCATGTGGATCGATCGCTTCGCCGATAGCGAGGAGCTTCTCGACTTTGTCAGGCTCCCCAAGAAACCTCGTCTGTAAACGGGTTAAGCCCGTACTCATCGGCAGCGCGCCGCCATTGAGCGCTGACATTGCAATTGCAGTCGGGCGATCAGGATCGTCGAGCATGAACGATTGATCTGCCGCTAACGCCAACTCAAGAAGAGCCCCGGCAAAACATGAACCCGGCTCAATTAGCGCAACGAAGCTCTTAGCAGTCAGGTCGAGCCGCTTCAACGTGCGTTTCATGAAATGCAGAATCTCTCGAGCCAGCCAGTGGTCCCGATGGCTGTCAAGTGTCCGGTCGATAGCCAGGACAGCCTCTCGGTCACCCACGGTCCTCAAAACAACAACTCCGATCTCTGGTTCATTAAGGCGTAAATGCAACAGCGCTGCATCCACTTCTCGGAATGCACGTAATGGCCAGTACTGATCGCCGAGAGCTAGCATGGCCTGGGCATCACTTGGCTGTGGTCCGTCTGGCCCCCGTACCGTCAGGTCAGCAGTCCGTTTCATGCGATTCATCTCCACCGTAACCGTGGAGTACTCAAAACGATCACCCGACCGCGTTAATTCCAGTGGTCCCAACGTAACACCAGGGCCTGAGGATGGACGATCCGATGAAGCCGAAAGGTCAGCCGCTCGTTGGGCCACCGACTCATCAAACCGAGACCGCGAACAAACAGCATCGACGAAACGCCACTCAACGGCGCGTTTCCCACGTACACCCTCAACCAAGGTACTAAAGAAATCAGCAATGTCACGCCGCACCTTCCGTTTATCGACAAGTCGCGTCAGACCACCCGTTCCAGGCAACACGCCCAACAACGGCGCTTCGGGTAAGCTCACTGCAGAGTTCCCATCATCAACTAGGAGGATTTCGTCGCACGCCAAAGCGAGCTCATAGCCACCACCCGCACAGATGCCGTTAATGGCAGCAAGAAACTTCAGTCCAGAACACTGACTCGCGTCCTCAATCGCCAATCGCGTCTCATTGGTGAACTTACAGAAATTGACCTTAAAACCGTGCGGCGAGCTACCTAACATGAAAATGTTGGCACCTGCGCAGAAAACGCGCTCCTTCAGGCTGGTCACGACGACCGAATGCACTTCAGGATGCTCAAACCGAATACGCTGAATCGCGTCAGCCAGCTCAATATCTACGCTGAGGTCGTACGAGTTGAGCTTCAGTTTGTAATTGGTTAATAGACCACCGTCCTCCTGGACGTCCATCGACAATGTGGCCACCGGCCCGTCGAACGTAAGCTTCCAGTGTCGATACCTATCTGGGTGCGTCTCGAACTGAACCTCGCGTTCTGAAAAATCCTGTGCCATTAACCACTCATTATGATGACCATGGTTGAACTCGTCAAACATGAGGGACTGGCACGGTATAATGCGCGACGCAAGGAGGGCAAAACGCCTATGCCTCGACTTCAGGATTTCGAGACACCGTTGGTTTTTAAATTCGACGATCAGTCGCCCGCAGCAGCACTCGACGCACCCGACAATGCCCAACATTTTCGTGTTGACGTGCGCGCCCTCGAAGGAATGCAAAAGGAGGCAACCATCCGCCAGTCAGAGCGATCCGGTCAAGCGTGGCGGATGGTCTCTGACGAGGGGCCGTATCTGAATGGGACGGACCTGGCGCCTTTCCCACTGGCGTTCTTCGCTGCGGGACTGCACTTCTGCTATATGACTCAGCTTGTGCGCCTCTGCCGTAATCGTGGCATCGCGTTACGCGGGCTCAGGTCTGGACAGGATACCCGATACACAATGACGGGTTCCGCGCTGAAGGGTGACATGACCGGCGCAGGCATCCCAGTCGATCTTGATGTCGCAATCGATGCTGAGCTCTCTCTGGAAGCTGCGGGCGAATTGGTCGCCAGAGCATTGGCCGAATCCCCTGGACACGCAGTGATGCGTGATCTCTTTAGGAACACCTTCGCACTCCAGCTGAATGGAGCCACGGTGAAACTCGCAGATCAGGAGCATTCCCCAAATGCCCTCTTTCCTGACCCGGTGAGAGGCTTCGATGCCATCCGACCTACAGCAATGGGCCATTTCCATCCCAACATCATCACCAAAACCGAAACGGTCGAAGTGCAGCATGGTGTGACTGGCGGTGCAGGGTCGAGCTTAAAGGCAGAACAAAAGCGGACGCTGCACGTCCGCTCCGATGCCTGCCTTCTTGACAAAGATCTTTTGCAAACAGATATCCGTCTGTTTCAACCGCTCGGTAGCAGCTTCCGGTTCCTGTCAGATACCGGCACGGGTGACACCGCGCCACCTCCTTTGGCGTATCTGTCAGCCGGCATTGGGTTTTGTTACATGACACAACTTGGCCGTTACGCACACATCACCAAGCAGAAATTGGAGTCGATGCGCATCGTCCAGACCAATGGCTATAAACAGTCCGGCACCGCTGGTCCTAATGCAGCGGCCACTGCCGTAGATACACACGTGTATATCACCGCCGACGAATCTGAGGACGTCGCACGAAAGTCAGTAAAAATGGGTGAACAGACCTGTTTCCTTCACGCCTCGATGCGTGAAGCTTACCCGACTGTCTTACGGGCAACACTCAACGGCAAACCGTTGCCCGTCCCTGCTGCCTGACAAAAACTTTGTAGTGAGCACAGTGCACAGAGCCAACCTGGAATCCGCACCGCCTGAGCAAACACGAGCGCGGCAGCTTGAACGGTTTAACCTGCTCCTGGATGAAATCTTGCCGCACAATCGCTTCTACGCGTCAAAGTTTAAGTCGTTGTCAGCACCGATCGACTGGCAGGGATTCGCTCAATTACCGTTCACAACGAAATCAGAACTTGTCGAAGATCAATCAGCCTTCCCGCCACTCGGCACGATTGCGACCTATCCACGTGAACGCTACCTGACCTACCATCAGACTTCTGGTACGACTGGTCGACCACTTGTAGTACTCGATACCCCTGAGAGCTGGGACTGGTGGACGGAGTGCTGGCAATATATTTACCGAGCTGCTGGCGTGACCGACCGGGACCGATTATTCATGGCCTTTTCTTTTGGACCCTTCATCGGATTCTGGGCAGCGCATACCGCCGCACTCAAACTCGGGGCCTTGGGTATCCCTGGTGGTGGTCTCGATTCGAAAGCACGCCTTCACCTAATGGCGAGTGCCGAAGCCACAGTGCTCTTGAGCACTCCGACCTACGCGTTACGCCTGGCTGAAGTGGCGCGTCAGGAAAACATCAACCTGTCAAGGCTAGGCGTACACACAACGATCCACGCGGGCGAGCCGGGCGCTTCCCTGCCATCAGTACGCGGCCGGATCCAGCAGGCGTGGGGTGCGAAGTGTTTCGATCACGCCGGCGCGACCGAGGTCGGCGCCTATGGATACACCTGCGACACTCAGACAGGACTACACGTGATCGAATCGGAATTTATTGCTGAAGTGCTTGACCCTCGGTCTGGGCAGACCGTGTCGGAAGGTGGTATCGGGGAACTAGTGCTCACAAACTTGGGTCGCGTTGGATGGCCGGTGATCCGCTACCGGACAGGCGATCTCGTGCGGATGGGCGGATACGGTTGTCCGTGCGGTCGTACATTTCAGATGCTACCAGGTGGCCTGATCGGCAGGGCGGACGACCTCTTGGTCGTGCGTGGTATCAACATCTATCCATCATCGATTGAAGCGATCATTAGGGAGTTTGAGGTGGACGAGTTCCGGATCGTGAGAACACGCCAGCAAGAAATGGATGAACTGATCATCGAGGTCGAGGCCTCAAGCGAGGTAGCCAACGCGCTTGCAGACGCCTTCTCACAGCGCCTCGCGGTCAGGATTGAGACTCGCACGGTGGCACCCGCTTCGTTACCGAGGTTTGAACTCAAGGCTAATCGGATCGTCGATAAAAGGCGTGATGTCTAGAGGCTAATCCCTCGTATTAGGAGACTGCCAGACCCTGGTCTCACCTGGTTGCAATTCCAAGAGTTCAATTCCTGGTGTAAGTAGCGCTCTAAGCTCAGTTGGTGTGCCGACCAGCACGGGAAAAGTACCGTAGTGCATCGGCACCACCTGTTGAACGCCAAGGAGGTCAGCCGCTAGGGCGGCGCCCTTCGGTCCCATAGTGAAATGGTCCCCAATCGGTAGAAACGCAATTTCCGGAGCATGAAGCTGCTTTATTAGCGCCATATCGCTGAATACGTCCGTGTCTCCTGCAAAGTAGAGACTTCGGCCATCTTCAAGTCTGATGACATAACCTGCAGGGTCACCAACAAAAATCATCTGTCCATCAACCTCGAATCCGCTACTGTGCACTGCTTGCACCATCGTCACGCCAATACCGGCGATGTAAATCGTGCCTCCCTTATTGATGCCATGCACAGACTGCAATCCCTTCTCCTCAAATAATTTCGCGAACTCCAAAATTGCAATCACCGGCGCTCCGGTTGTGCGTGCAACCGAGAATATATCGCCGACATGATCCGGATGACCGTGCGTGATAAGAATCAAATCGGCTTCGGCAATCTTCTTGTGCTCGTCTGGGCACTTTGGGTTCCCTTCTAGCCATGGGTCAAGCACGATGCGCTTTCCACCAGGAGAGGTAATTACGAACGTACTGTGTCCGAGCCATTGAACCGCGAGGTCACTGTTTGAATGCATGTGATACGACTCCAAGTGAATTACGAGCGTCGTCGGATTGCCAACTTGTCAATGCGTCGATAGATTCTGCCCATGTTCATCTTTGCGCAGAGGTCAAAAAAGCTTGCCTGAGGACCAACCCATCGGATCTGTTCGACGGAGTCGAAAACTGGTGCATCTTCCCGCAAAGTTGCAAGGTCTCTGAACCTCAAGGCAACCTCACGTTGTTCGACCAGCGTCTGTGCCAGCTTCTTAGCACCTCGCACCTTCACGGCCCAAGAATCGGGTTTCTCGGGAATCTGTTCCAAATGTCCATAATGGCCCAAGAGAGTACTCGCTGACTTGTGTCCCCACCCGGGTAGGCCGGGAAAACCATCAGCTGAATCGCCCATCAGAGCCAAGTAGTCAGGAATTGAGCTCGGTGAAACACCGAACTTCTCACGCACCCCTTTAGCATCGCGTAATAGACCAGCGCGACGATC
>PBHT01000020.1 GCA_002720285.1 Acidobacteriota bacterium
CGGTTGGATCGGAGCCGGCTTTGTCCGACGCAAGGTCTGGGATACTTTACACGGTTTCAAGGAACCGACGCCATTAAATGATATTGATGTCTTGTTCTTCGATCCCAGTGATCTCAGAGAGGAGAAAGAAAAGTCCATTGAATGCCTTTTAGCCAAAGCGATGCCGAGGTTGCCATGGTCTGTAAAAAATCAGGCCCGCATGCACGTCTGTAACGGCGATCAGCCATACGTGAGCACAATCAATGCCGTGCACTACTGGCTTGAAACACCCACATGCACCGCCGTGCGGTTGGTCGACGACGACGAACTGCACTTAATCGCGCCATATGGCATTAAGGATTTACTACAGATGATTATCCGTCCAACGCCAGCGGGAGAACGGCGCGCATTGGCTTATCGGGCGCGCATCAACAAAAAGAACTGGTCGAGAACCTGGCCCAAATGCCAAGTCTTCATGTCGGCTCATTAAAATACCCAGCCCCGACCCGAACAGTGCCAGCATTCTCGCAGTCCTGCTCCGTGCGGAAAGGTGAACCTTTCCGTCCCACAGCGATTTTGGGATTTATCGGGAACTGCTTATGGAACAAACCGCCTTATCTCTCCGATAGGATCAGATCAGCGCATTTTTCCCCCACCATGATGCTGGGGGCGTTTGTGTTGCCAGAGGGCATAGTTGGAAAGATAGAAGCGTCGGCGATGCGCAATCCATCAAGACCATGGACCTTCAAATTCTCGTCCACCACTGCGTTTGCGGCTCTAGAGCTGGGCCCCATTCGGCAGGTGCCAATCGGATGATAGGCGGTTTCGGAATTCTCCCGTATCCAGTTTTCGATTTCCTGGTCGCTATCTACCCCCGGACCGGGCGAATATTCCTCTCCTCGGAATATGTCCATGGGCGAGGCCTGTACGATACGGCGCATCATCTTGAAGCCTGCCACCATTGTCTCACGGTCGTTGGAATTTCCCAAGAAATTGAACCGAATAGCCGGCTGCGTCCTGGGATCTGAGGATCGAATGTGGATGGATCCCAGGCTCTCAGGCCGCAACTGATAACAGGATACTGTCATTCCAGGGAAGGGATGCAACTTGCGCCGCTTCGGGTCCTTCACCGCATAGGGCACCAGATGCAACTGAACATCCGGGGTTTCCAACTCCGGCCGGGTCTTGAGAAACGCCAAAAGCGGGGCCGACGGCAGACTGATGAACCCACCGCCGGTCGTTAGATATCGCAGGACCTGACCGACGAGGTTTATCCCCTGAGCCCGTTCGTTGTAGGACACACCAGGAGCCGTCACCTTCCACTGAATTCGGGCATTGATATGGTCACGGAAATTCTCCCCCACGGCCGGCAGTTCATGGAGCACCTCAATGCCATGCTCACGCAGCACCTCTCCCTTGCCGATACCCGACAGTTCCAGAACCTGCGGCGAACCAATTGCTCCAGCCGATAGGATAACTTCCCCGCCAGAGCGGGCCTCCTGCTCTCTGCCGCCCTGGGTGTAGCGCACGCCTACACAGCGCCTGCCTTCCAGTATCAGGCCCAGTGTCAGGGCCTCAGTCACTACATGCAGGTTTGTCCGCTTCATAGCGGGACGCAAGTAACAATGTGCCGTACTCATGCGCCGGCCATTCCAAATGGTGGCCTGGGTCTTGACAATACCCTCCTGGTCCGGGCCGTTGTAATCAGCGTTTCGCTTGTAGCCAGCCTCCACCGCCGCATCAAACAGGGCGTCGTACAGAGGATTCTGGTCCGGGACCTCGGTCACACTTAAGGCCCCCCCTTTTCCTCGCACCCCGTCTCCGCCTTTTTCATAGTTCTCCATGCGCTGGAACAGCGGCTCTACGTCCGACCAACTCCAGCCCCGGCAACCCAATTGCGCCCAGGTTTCATAGTCCAGGGTTTGGCCGCGCACATAGACCAGACCATTTATGGAAGATGACCCTCCCAACAATTTACCCCGGGGCACTGGAATGGCCCGGTTGGCGGTGCCTGCCTCGGGCTCCGAAAAGTATCTCCAGTTGGCGGCCGGGTTGTCAATCAGCAGACCAAAACTGACCGGCAGACGGGAATAGGGATGGGAGGCCTTACCTGCTTCGAGGAGCAAGATTTTTTTTGCGCCACTCTCACTCAACCGATAGGCCAGGGCCGAACCAGCGGAACCCGCCCCGACGATGATGTAGTCGTATTGCGTTCCTTCATTCATGACACCCACCTTTTTACCCTTTTTCCATCCCCGAAGGTCATACAATATGGCCAATCCCTTGGAAAATAGAAAATCTGATACGGGGTGGATTCACGAAAATGACCGAAAATCATAGGAAAAGGGCCTTAACACTGCCTTAATAGACCATTAATACGGTTAACCTGCTTGACGGCATGAGAAACCAAAGATAGTTTTCCGGCAACATGACGCGGCCGGTTTACATACAAGGCCTTGCCCTTCGACTTAGCGACCCGGACCTTGAGGGGCGCCGGGATGCCGCATTTGGTGCGTGCACGCTAAGGGACAACGCGTCAGATGAATCGTTTCACGACTGAGACAATCGCATTTCAGTATCTAGTTACCGCCAGCTGGCCCGAGCGGCAGCGCCGTTTCGTTATCGTGCTAACCGGACGCGCCATTGGGGTCCAAACCGGCCGGGCAGTGACCGAAAAACAGG
Organism: Acidobacteriota bacterium; assembly: GCA_002720285.1. GTDB lineage: Bacteria > Acidobacteriota > Vicinamibacteria > Vicinamibacterales > UBA823 > UBA11600. The sequence continues at coordinate 2,662 of PBHT01000020.1, forward strand.
GGAAATCCTCATGAACAAGATGGCCTTCCACAAATATCAGGCCTTCCCACCTATTGACCTGCCTAACCGGCAGTGGCCCGCCGGCGTCATCGACAAAGCACCGACCTGGTGTTCCGTGGACCTCCGGGATGGCAACCAGGCCCTAATTGAACCCATGGGTCGGCAAAAAAAGCTGCATTTTTTCAATCACCTTATCAAATTGGGTTTCAAGGAAATCGAGATTGGCTTTCCGGCCGCTTCCGACACGGACTTCGACTTCGCCCGGCATATCATAAATAACAACCTGATCCCCAATGACGTCACGGTTCAGGTCCTGACCCAGTCTCGCCCGGAACTGATCAAAAAGACTTTCGAGGCCTTGGACGGTGCCAAAAACGCTATTGTCCATCTGTACAACTCCACATCCGAACTGCAGCGCCGCGTAGTGTTCTCCCAGGACCGGGAGGGGGTCAAAAAAATCGCCACGGACGGTGCGGCGTGGATCAAGGAAAGAATTCCCGCCTTGGAAGCAGGGGGCACCAATGTGCGCCTGGAATATTCCCCGGAAAGCTTCACAGGTACAGAGTTGGATTACGCCCTTGACGTTTGCCACGGGGTCATGGACATCTGGCAGCCCACCGAAGACAACCCAGTGATCTTCAATCTACCGGCCACAGTGGAAATGGCCTCGCCCAACTATTGCGCCGATCAGATTGAGTGGATGCACCGCAATTTTAGGGATCGGGAGAAGGTTGTTCTTTCCCTGCATCCCCATAACGACCGGGGTACGGCGGTGGCGGCTACCGAATTGTGTCTGATGGCCGGTGCCCAACGCGTGGAAGGCACTTTATTTGGTAACGGAGAGCGCACGGGCAACGTGGATGTCATCACCATGGCCTTAAATATCTTCAGCCAGGGGGTGGATCCGAAACTAGATATTACAAATATTCAGGAATCCATAGAGGTTTCGGAATATTGCACCCAGCTGAATGTCCCCGAACGCCACCCCTACGCTGGCGAGCTGGTCTACACCGCTTTTTCAGGCTCCCACCAAGATGCCATCAAGAAGGGCATGGCAGCGCATAAGTCATCCAACGATCCCCACTGGGAAGTGCCCTACCTACCGATTGACCCCAAGGATGTGGGCCGCAGCTACGAGGCCATCATTCGCGTCAACAGTCAGTCGGGCAAGGGTGGCGTGGCTTATATCATGGACACCGAATTCGGTATCGATATGCCCCGGGACTTACAGGTGGAATTTTCCAAGATTATCCAGAACATCTCGGACAGCACTGGCAAGGAAATTACCCCGGCGCAGATATGGCAAACCTTCAAAAAATCCTACCTGGATATCGTGGAACCGTTCGAACTCATCGATTACCGTATGAATTCCACTGCGGAATCTGCCGACATAATTATGTGCACTGCATCTGTCCGTGCCTATGACGAGATACGCGATATCGTCGGCCGCGGCGACGGGCCTATAGACGCATTTTTTGGCGCCCTTAAAACTAGTTGCGGCATCGAGGCCACATTCCAGGACTACGCCCAACGCGCCATGGGAGCCGGATCCGACGTAGAAGCCGTATGTTTCGTAAAATTAGAGGGCGAAGATGGCCAAATTGCCCATGGTGTTGGCATCCACCCCAACACCAACAGTGCCTCATTGCACGCAATTGTATCGGCGGTGAATAGATTAGCGACGTAATAGGGAAGGGATCACTAAACAGACCTCAAGCCTGACGGCAAAACATACGGTTTATTATGCGAGCGACGGTGTGGTTGAAAGAAACGTGCCTTCACCGATGAGTTTATAAAAAACTGACAACTTTTGCGGAATTAAGTCTTTTCATCATGCCTAAGCTAAATTCTAACGCACCGTCGATTTTGCAGTGGGGACGATCCGCGTGATGACCGCGGCATCGCGGTCTAGATAGTCCGAAACCCGCGGAGATACTTCGTTTTTCCAATAGTCGGATTCGTAAACTGCCTCGTAGAGTTTCTCTCGCCTCGTCTCACTCTCGAAGCGGCGCAGCCAGATGTAGATGCTTTCATCCTCCTCACCCCTGAAGCTGCCGCAGATCACCATACCTTTGGCAACCTGAAACGGGATGATCTCATCCTCCATAAATTTGACCCATTCGTCCATCATGCCCGGTAGGACTTTGTATTGTCGGAGTTCATAGAAGGCTGTCATTGCATTTCCTCTGTTTGGATTAAGGTTGGAGTTCGTTCAATGTCTTGCGGAGAAAATTGAGCACGTTGATTACCGCGTAATTCCGAAAACGGGCCCTGTCTCCCGGCAGCGACGTGGTGGTGGCGCAATGGGCATCCGACATAGCTAGATCCAGGAATACGGTACCGCCAAGTTGTTCATCATAATTCTGTGCCGCCGTCACGGCCAGGCCGATATCGGCAGCGAATTCTCTCCGCACCTGTGCAGCAGTCTCTGCAGCAATTTCTGCACCGGGCAGTGTACTATCCTTCAACTCACCAGTGACCGAACCACCACGGAACGTCGCCATTCCGGGATCAATTTCGGATAGGCGAGCGGATAAAACCCCACCGGTCAATCCTTCAGCCACTGCCAGCGTCAGACGTTGTCGGCGCAATTGATTGAGGACCACTTTTTCCATGGTTTCCTCGTCCACGCCGAAGACTACATCACCCAGGATATCGCGCAGCAAGCCTTCTTCCCGTGATATTATGACATGTNCCGCCGTTTCGTCTGCCGCCTTTGCGGTAATTCGGATTTTGATGCCCTCGATGCCGCTNGCCTGAAAGGCCAGNGTGGGGTTNCCTATCTCATCCAATTCCCCGATACGGTCCGACAANTTCTCCGCCANACCNGATTCACTGTCACCCCAGGTGCGCAGGACNCGGCTACGGATTACCNCTGNTTCACCTGAGCGNCGACGCAGNTCNTCTAGAACGGTGCCANGCATCATCTGGCGCATCTCGTGGGGCACACCGGGCACCGCATAGATTACCTTGTTACCGACGGGACANATCAGTCCCGGCGCCGTACCGGGCATCTGAGGGATCAAATTGGCACCTTCAGGGATATCCGCCTGGCGCCGGTTATTATCCACCATAACCCGACCTCGCGATTCGAACATATGTCGGATCTTGTCAACCACTGCCTTGTCCCGATGCAAATCTACGCCCATGACCGCGGCTATAACCTCACGGGTGATGTCGTCTTGAGTAGGCCCTAGCCCGCCGCAACAGATCACCGCCTCGTTACGGCCAAGGGCATAACGAATTGTCTGTTCCATGCGTTCAAAATTGTCGCCAACTTTGACTTGAAAGTGAGAATCAATTCCAATCAACGCCAGTTGCTCCCCAATCCAGGACGAATTGGTGTCAACGATCTGACCCAACAGCAGTTCGGTGCCAATGGCGATAATTTCACAACGCATATAACAAGACCCCTTTCTCCTGCTACTTATATCCGCGCAAGTCAGAACTAATTAGCGCACTAGAGGAGACTTATCATGAAAATAGGCTTTGGCATTCCCAATAATCAAGGCGTTAAAGACCCCAACGATTTGGTCGCCATGGCCGTCGCCGTTGAAAATATGGGATGCCACAGCGTTTGGGTCCGAGAGCATTTGTTTCATTCTAGCTACGTCGCCGAGCGCCTAGGCGACAGACCCTATCACGATGCATTGACGGTTCTGACTGCCGTGGCCTGTGCTACCAAAACAGTGCGTCTGGGAACCTCCGTGCTGGTGCTGCCTTGGCATGACCCGGCGCGTCTGGGTAAAATGATCGCCACCCTGGATCAACTATCTTATGGTCGGGTAGATCTGGGTATTGGCGTCGCTTTAACAAAGGATGAATTTGAAAATCTGGGTATCGATTTTGCCAGCCGCGGCAAGCGCACTGATGAGATCCTTGGTGCCTTGCAAGCCCTGTGGACCCAGGACATTCCAGAGTTTTCTGGATCTTTCTATCATTACAGTGGCCTCAGGTTTTCTCCGAAACCCTATCAAAAACCCTATCCACCTATATTAATAGGCGGCTTCAGCGAAGCGGCGCGCCAAAGGGTGGCTCGTTTCGGCGACGGCTGGCACACCCTTCGGCAAACACCCCGCCAATTTGCAAAAAGCCGAGCAGATATTTTCGAACGGACGGAAAATGCCGGCCGCGACGCTAACGCACTTAGATTTTCCCTCTCTATCCCAATCCGATTCACCGATACGCCCCCCAGCGCCCCAGTAATGGACCGTACGGCGTTGACTGGTGCCAATGATGACATCGCTGAAACCATAAATGCGTACAAAATAGAGGGCTTAGATGAAATTGTTCTAGGCATCAGCAGTGCAGAAATGAAATTGAATATCAAGACGATGGAACGTTTCATGCTCGACGTTGCACCACACCTCTGATTTGGTCTGATAAACGCCGCCGATTAAACCGTAAACGGGCTGTACCGACGGCCTGTTTTGCAACGGCAGAATCGGACGTTTCAGCACTATACCTTCCTATCCAGATACTAGAAATGGTCATAGCGATAACGCGTTGACAGCCATCTTAGAAGCTCCGGGAAACAGCTAATGAACTAGTTCCGTGGACGCTGGAAAGTTTCTCGGCCCCCTGTCATGAGACCTCTTATCGAATTTCTCAACCATAGCTCTTTGCTATCGAATCCAAGGGTGATTTCTGGATGCCGTGATTGGGAATAGGATATCGTAGGCCAGCTTTGCTGAGTTCTTCCAGGCCCTTTACGGTAGCAGGCAAATAGCTGGGCGGCAGCGCGACCAGCATCTCGTCATCCTGTACACCACCGAACTTGCGTTCCGCATAACAAGGGATTGAGACACAGGGCTCACCGGTAAGGAGCGCCTTGCCCCAAGAATCGGCGCAGGCGCTCTCACCCACACAGGTGAATTCGTACTTTTTGTAATTCCTATGTTGCAAACCATTGATAAAAGTAATCATTTGCCCTGGCGTCATGTAGAATAGACAGATATCCGGGTTATCTAAACGGCCCGAAACCAGTGGTGAGGTGGCCAGCGCCTCAAATTCGCCATACGAGGCGCGGGTCATAGCTGCTTGGTGTGCCTTGCTATCCTTTAGGGTGCCATACCACACGCCGTGCATACGCTCGCCGGACAGAAAATCTTTGTCCAAGGGATGCAGACCAACCACAGCACCACATTGAGAACCCATCAGGTTGTCCATGGTGATACCCAGGGTGTAACCAATCCATCGGCTCTGTCCCACAATCTGATCCATAGCTAATTTTTCGTTGGGATCGGGACGGCGGATCCGAGGAACAGCCTCCATATCCACTACAGTCCTGAACCGTTTCATGCCAATAGGTGTTGCCTTCAGACGCAGATAACGGTTCAAACCCTCCACAAGAGCATTGAAATCATATTCTTTGTCATCGCCAAAGCAATTCACGGTGGTCATAATCACTCTCCAAATACAGTGCGGTTGCCAGTCTGATTAGATTCAGACTAGCAACCTGGAACATCATGTCAATTTATGGACAGAACGGCCTAAATTTCGCCAGTCCTCTTTACAGATCTCTTGGACCCTTGCCAAAACCTAGCCGTCGATAACAATACCAACTATGTGAATAGTCTGTGCCAATAATCAGATAGGATCCCTTGCCCAAGCATCCAAGATCGCGCGCAGGGCGGCGACAAAGGCTAAGGGCTGATCCAACATGACATGGTGATACGCTTCAGGGATTTCTACAACTGGCGCTATTGGTCCCATGAGAGAAGACATATAAGCGACTGTGCGCGAGGAGACGATGGCGCTATTTTCTCCGTAGATTAATGCGGCGCGGCATTTTAGTGCCTGAAGCTCGGCATTGTAGGGCTCGCCGAACCGGCGCGAACCCATAACTTTATGATCGAACTTCCAGGTCCAGCCGCCATCCTGGGCCTTGACCGATGTACGGGCTATGAAATCGGTAATGTAGAAATATTCGCATGGTTGCGGAGGCATCAGGCGAAACCGCTTTTCAGCCGTGCGCCGATCAGGGTGTATTTTCGGACCTGTACTAGTTGGTGCGGGTGGTTTTGGAATGGGTTCGTCGTCGGGATCCTGCACGGGCGAATCCACAATTACTACGCCCGAAAGTCCAGCGCCGAGTTCCGCGCCATACTTCATGGCCATCAGGCCGCCAAAACTATGTCCTACGACAACGGGCCGACCCGGAAAACCCGCATCGGCAAGCACCGCGCCAATTTCCCGCGCCCAAATTTCTGGCAAATATTCATGCCTCGCTCCGCTATCGCCCATTCCGGACAAGTCAATGGCGACTACCTGATAAACATCGGTAAAAAAAGGTGCGATGAAACGCCACCAGTTGGCATGGGCCCCGCCGCCATGAATGAATAGAAGTCCCGGCCGCTGATCAGCCCCTTCGAACCATGACAAATAGTGAATTGAACAACCATCCACCTCAACAAACCGGGACTGGGTCGGCCGATCAATAGCGCGCTGGAACCAGTCCGGCACGTATGAATTGTCCTGCACTGGCAAAGGTTAGTACAAATCCCGAATTGTGCGCCGAGCTAGTTGCGACATGTGCACTTCGTCCGGGCCATCGGCAACCTGGCAGAACCGGGCCATCATGTAGATATGCGCCAACGGCGTATCCTGTGTGAAGCCAGCACCCCCGTGAGCCTGAATAGCACGGTTGGCCACGTCGAGAGCCATCTGCGGGGCGATAATCTTCACCATGGAAATATAATCCCGTGCCTCCTTGGGGCCGTATTTATCCATCTTGTCGGCGGCGGCGAGGACTAACATTCGGCATTGCTCGATCTCGCAGCGGCTGCGTGCGATTTCATGTTGGATAGAGGTCTTTTGAGACAATCTTTCGCCAAAAGCTTCCCGGTCCTCAACCCGCCTACACATCAATTCTAGACATCGGTCGGCCATGCCCACGAACATCATGGCGTATTGGAAACGCCCCGGTCCCAGACGCCCCTGTGCAATTTCAAAACCGCGTCCTTCTCCCAGGATCAAATTGCCGGCGGGGACGCGTACATTGTCATAGTGCACCTGGGCATGGCCTCCAGGCGAATGCACACCGCCGAACACGCTGACGGGTCGCTCCAAAATGACACCTTCCGTATTCTTGGGCACCAGGATCATGGAGAACTGCTGGTGGCGCGGCGCATCCGGATCAGTCTTGCCCATGACGACAAATACCTTACACAGAGGATTGAAGGCATTGGAAGTGAACCATTTACGGCCATTAATGACGTATTCGTTGCCGTCCTTGACAATGGTGGTTTCTAGATTGCCCGCGTCCGAGGAGGAGACGGCAGGCTCCGTCATTGAAAAAGCGGAGCGAATTTCACCGTCCATCAAAGGGCGCAACCATTCATCCTGCTGCTCGGGTGAGCCAAATCGTGCAAGTACCTCCATATTGCCCCGGTCTGGTGCGGAGCAGTTGAATATCTCCTGGGCCCAGGGGACCCGTGCCATTTTTTCCATAATGGGAGCGAATTCCAAATTCGACAGGCCAGGACTGAATTCCTCATAATCTTTATTTAAGAACCAGTTCCAGATACCAGCTGACTTGGCTTTTTCTTTAAGCTCAGCGTGCCAAGGCGGGTATTTCCACAGATTTTCGGGGTTATCTACCCATTCCCAATATTCTAGTTCACGCGGGTAAATATGTTCCTTCATGAATATCTCAACGTGAGCAATCATTTCCGCCACTTTATCGCTGTAATCCAAATTCATGATGTCCTCCCGCTCAATAAAATGTTTTCGGCGACATGGTCGAGAAGAAGGCCTAGTGAAGTCAACAGTTTTGCTTGACCGCTACTGACGCTTCAACGAGTTGTAGAGGGTGATGACCGGATGCAGCGGATACAAGGTTCTATTCTCAAATTACTGGCCCCGAAGATTCTGAACAGTTTCCAGGCCACGCCTTGGCAAGGCACATTATAAGCCCGAGAGTTGCTAGATTGGTCGGAGCTTAGCGGCTTGGCTTTGCCCACCTGTGGTGAATGGTGCATGCAAGGAAGACCAGTGCAATGATACAATATGACTTGTTAGTCGCTAGGCGTGTGAGAGGAAAGGCCCATGGATTTGAATGACCGGCCCGAACATAAAGTTTACAGGGAGGAAGTACGCGCCTTTCTAAGTGAATACAAACATCTGGCACCTGGCGAATCCGCCTTCTCCTTCCGCATGGAGCCACGCAAATTGCGCGAAAAAGTTCAAATCTGGCAGGGCCTTTTAGTGGATCACGGTTACACCTCCCGCACGGTGCCAAAAAAGTATGGAGGCTTTGGCGCCGACGTGGATATCCTGAAGAACCGCATAATCGCCGATGAATTCTTCGCCACTAATGTCATCCAAGGCCTGGGCAATCAGGGTATTTCCATGTTCGTGCCAACGGTGCTGGAGCATGGTTCAGAGGAATTGAAAGAAAGATACATCCGGCCCACGATCCGTAGCGAAATTGTCTGGTGTCAAGGCTATTCAGAGCCCAACTCCGGTTCCGACCTTGCCAGCTTACAGACCTCCGCCATTGAGGACGGAGAGGATTTTATCATCAACGGCCAGAAAATCTGGACCTCCGGCGCCCATATCGCTGACATGATATTCTGCCTGGTGCGTACGGAACCGGACAAGCCAAAACACGAAGGCATCAGCTACATCGTCTTTCCTATGGACACCCCCGGCATCGAGGTACGCCCTCTGCAAACCATGACGGGGACACCATCCTTCAACGAAGTATTCTTCACCAACGTGCGGGTGCCTAAATCCAATGTTGTGGGCAACCGCGGTGAAGGCTGGGCTGTTGCCAATTCCACACTAAAACATGAACGGGGCCTGCTGGGAGACGCCAACCGCTCCCTTGACAGCCTGCTGCGGGTCAAACGGCTGCTGCAGAACGAAAGTCTTGATGGCCAACCGTTGATGGAGAACCCCTTGTTCCGTGACCGTTTCATCAAACTACAAGCGCGGGTACAAGCCATGCGCTTGCATGAAATGCGTATGACCTCCGAAGCCGACAAAGGCGGCGGGCGATCGTTGGGCGATATGGTGATCAAACTGTTGGGATGCGAGCTGAACTATCAACTGGACGGTCTGGGTGTCGATCTCCTGGGCGAGATTGGCATCTTGTACGATGAAAGCCCCATGCTGCGTGACGGCGGCGCCTGGCAAGCGAATTTCATGTTTGACCTGGGTCTGATTATCGGGGGTGGCACAGCGCAAATTCAGAAAAACATCATTTCGGAGCGCGGCCTGGGCATGCCGCGCGAGCCTAAAGTAGCGCAAGTTTAGGAGGCCGACTTGAATTTTGGACTATCCGAAGAACAGGAACTGATCCGCGACAGTTTTAGCGGTACATTGGAGCGTGTCTGCCAACTGGACACCGTACGCAAGACCGCCGAGGTCAGCGCGCCGATGGACGAGAGCATTTGGACGGAACTCTGCAGCCTGGGCATGGCGGGACTTTTGATCCCAGAAGAATTCGGCGGTACCGGCCTGACCCTACTTGAGGTTGCCGTGGTTTCGGAAGAACTGGGGCGCCGGGCTGCGCCAGTTCCTTTTGCCGGCGGCGTTGTGATGGCACCTCTGGCCATCCGTCTAGGTGGCGACGATAACCAAAAGAGGGAATGGCTTCCGGCCATGGCTGACGGCTCCCTTAGGGTCGGCGTAGCCGTTTCGGAAGCGGCAGCCGGCGCCCGCGAAAATGCAGGCGTGACAGCCGGCAATGGTCTCTTGAGCGGCCGGGCTTTGTTCGTGCTGGATGGCGCAGAAGCCGGAGGTTATGTGGTTGCCGACAATGCCGGTGGCTTGCATATATTGCATGCAAACGCGAGCGGCCTGAATAAGATAGCGCTGAAAACCATCGACCGGACCCGAGCCGTCATGGAATTACGGTTCGAGAACACTCCGGCTGAGCCACTTCGCAATAGTAGTGATGTCCTACAAACTATCATCGATGCGGGGCGAGTCAGCCTCGCTGCCGATAGTTTAGGTGTAGGCGAGGAAATGCTGCGCCAGTCAGTGGAATATTCGGCTGACCGAAACCAGTTCGGGCGCACTATTTCCTCGTTCCAGGCAGTCAAGCATTTGTGCGCTGAAATGGCGGCGGAGTTACAACCCTGCCGAGGCCTGGTCTGGCACGCGGCCTATGTCATCGACCAGAGCCCAAAAGAATTGTCCCTCGCTGCCGCTTTTGCCAAATCCCACATGGACGAAGTCGGACGCTTCGTCGCCCGCACAGCTACAGAAGTGCACGGCGGCATGGGATTTACCGACCTAACGGGACTGCATTATTGGTTCAAGCGTCTGGGCGTCAATCGCGCCTATCTGGGTAGCCCTGAACGGGTGCGCGCAGAGGCCGCGCGCCTGCAAGGATTTACGGCCTAAACAGTTTTGACAGGCCGTAAAGTTATCACCTCATGGAAATCGAATTTCCACTTCAAAAAGGTCATAAAGCACATTTGCTGTATTAGTGCCTAGGGTCACGACCGCAAACCGCTCTATAGCGGCCTATTCGTCTTGGGCAACTGGACACCCGTAAGCTAAGAACTGTCAATAATTCTGGTGGTACGCATCACTACGCTTACCCTGGCAATGGCATGATAAGGCATTGACCTAAAGATATTTTTTCATAGCTAAAACGCAGCATTAAACTTTGAAAAATATCCGAGATAGATAATTTTCAGTTTTTCAATATGATCCTGGCCAAACCATTCGCATGGGAAGGATTGCAAACGTGCAGTTGGCATCCAAGGTGCACAAGGCTGCCGATTTTGGCGCAGTGCAGGAAATGTTCCATAGTCGGGGTTGGACCGACGGACTGCCCATTGTCCCACCCACCGAGGAGTCGGTGGCGGCCTGCCTGGAATGGGCCATGCTAGTCCCCGATCACCTGATTGGGATCGAACCGGTGCGCGAACGCCCGGTAACGGCGGAAAAACTCGCGGTAAACGCAGTCATGGCCGGTTGCCTACCGATGCATTTCCCCGTTGTTGTGACAGCCGTTACAGCGATGATGAACCAAGAATTTCTCCTCCACGGCGCCACCGCGAGCACCGGCGGTTGCGCCATTCTACTGGTCCTCAATGGACCCGTCAGCAAGGAACTATCCGCCAATCCTACCTTCAATGTACTGGGCGCTAGCGATCGAGCCACCATGGTGATCGGTCGGGCCTTGCGGCTGATCCTGATCAACGTGCTGGACGTGCGGCCGGGTGGGATCGACCGTTCCACCATCGGCCATCCCGGCAAGATCAGCTACTGCCTCGCAGAGGATGAAGACAACAGCGCCTGGCCCAGCCTCGCAGAACAGAACGACATTCCAAAAGAAGTCTCGGCGGTCACCGTTATGGCGGCCGGCGCACCCCGCCAGATCATGAACGAATGGACCACGGACCCGAAAGAGATACTGGAGACGTTTGCAGCTGAAATCCGGGCCAACATGCGGCACTATTCCATCTGGCCGGGCAACTACGCAATCATCGTGCCGCAACAACTACGCCAGCATCTGCAAGGAGCGGGCTGGAGCAAGGCAGATATTTCTGAGTTTATTTTTGATCGTGCCCGTATTTATCGCCGGGAATGGGCCGATGTTGGCAAGGGTGCCGTGGTTCGAGATCGCGGTGATACGGTCTATCCTGCCTTGGCAACCCCAGATCAGTTATTGGTCATTGCCGCCGGTGGACCGGCAGGCGGCTTCGGCGCTGTGATCCCACCGTGGCTAGGCCATAAGAGCCATGCGGTTACCATGGCCATCAGCGCTTGCGTCGATTGCGAGCCGCCAAATACCTAAAAGGATTTTCTAGGGAGGAGCGACACCTATGACAATACGTTTTTTAGATCCAAGTAGCGAAATGGCCGCCGCCCTAGGTGAAGCCGCTCCGCGCTTGGACACGTTGGACGGCAAGACCGTCGGCTTCATCTCCAACGGCAAAGAAGGCACAATTGGCTTCTTTGGCCATCTGGGCCAGATGTTAGAGGAAGATTATGGCGTATCTGACGTGATACTCCGGGTGAAATCGAACTACAGTGCCCCGGCAGACGCGGCCATCGTCAACGAAATTTCCCAATGGGACGCAGTCATCTCGGGTATTGGCGATTGAGGAAGTTGCTCGTCGTGCAGTTTGCGTGACGCAGTCGCCGCTGAACGTCTCGGGATCCCGGCCATCGGTGTGATGACAACCCAGTTTGTCAGCGCAGCGGAACTGATGTGTCGGGTGTTAGGGATGCCGGATTATAAATTTGGGGTAATTGAACACCCCATCTCCAGTGCAGACGACGCTGCCCTCGCGGCACAGGCACGGTCAACTATAGAGGATGCGGCGAACCTCCTACTGCGCCCTCAAATATAAAAATCCCGGACGTTATAATCCTTGATCAGATTTTGCCGGGTCACATCGTTCCAGCGGTTGTCGTCTTCCTCCCAGGCGAGGGGCTGATAAACGTACGGTTTTTCTTCCGGAAAACGCTGACTACGGGCGTCAATACCCAAGGCAATCAGGCGGCTGCGTTCATGGATTTGTTCGGCAGTGTAAGTGACCGGCGTGCCGTCTAGCTTAGAGGTGGAGACATTCAACACCCGCTTTCGCGCAAAAAACCCCTCATTCAAGGTGACCCGCCGGTCAGGTGACGTATTGGCAAAAGATCCGTGCACACACTGCCGGTTTGTCATGAAGACATCGCCAGCTTCGCATAGCAGGGGTACGGCATTCTCTATACGCTCTGAACCGCTGTCCGCTATCAATTTCTTGATGTCTATATCGGGCTGTTTGTGACTGCCTGGCATGACCCAAACTCCGTTGCCCGCCGTCGAAGAATAAAGCTGCACCATGAAATTGAAGCCATGAGCATCCTGGTCCCAATCGAAGGCATCCCAATGGGTGGTGCCGTCCCGGTGCCAAGCCACGGAGGGGCCTAGACCCGGTTCCTTGATGAAGACCACTTCGTTGTATGGCACAAAATCCGCACCCAGCACTGCCTCGGCCACGGCCAGAAGGTCGGGATGGCCGTACAGGCGAACGCAAGATTCCATCAATTGTAGATTGCCCCGCAGACGCTCGATAGTGAATTTTGGCCCATCCTGAGGCGGTTCTGGATCGAGCATCTTGACCGGATGACGCCCCTTGTTCAGGGGTGTCCCGCCCAGAGGGTCGCTTAAGGGTTTCGCCCACCCATACGCCGGCAGAGCATAATCCACGCCCATGGCGGGGTTGCCATCGCGATCTAACTGGCTACCTGGAGCAGTTGGCGCGCGATCGAGAACACCCTGTACATCAGCCCGCAATTCCCCTAATTCCTCTTCGTCGATCACGCTCTCGAAAACGTAGAATCCGCTCCGCCCATAGGCTTCCAAAATTTCGCTGTCTAGTTTGCCGTGATTGTCCAGCTTGATTGGGCCGCGATTTCCCAATGACAAAGCCCGCTGTTCGCCTCCGCGAATATAATCCGCCATAGCCTCAGCATGGTCAGCGGCCGTTATAGTTTGTGTCTCTTGTGTAGTATTCATAGCTTCACTGATAACAATGGCGGTGGTGATTTGGCAAGGCCGAACGGCTTGGGCTAAAATTCCGCCAACAACATCTCAGCAGCGGCACGGAGTTTGCCATCCCCAACCACCGCTACAGATTTCGAGCAAGGGATTGGAACACAAT